>WRNX01000010.1 GCA_009776395.1 Lentimicrobiaceae bacterium | reverse complement strand
ATTTTTAATACAGACCAGGGCAGCCAGTTTACAAGTCATATTTTTACAGAATATTTACTTAATAATCATATAAAAGTGAGCATGAACGGTCGTGGTAGAGCTATAGATAACATATTCATAGAACGACTTTGGAGAAGTGTCAAACATGAAAATATTTATCTGAATGCTTACGAAACCGGACAAGAACTTTATGCCGGTTTGGAGGAATATTTTGAATTTTACAACCACAAAAGACCTCATCAATCTCTTAATTATCAATATCCTAATGAATATTATAAAAATAATTGTAAAATTGTTGCGTAGTATATGAAAAATATTAGTTTTGCAGTTGAAAAAAAAATGTCTAACAAATCTTAACTTGCTGTCCGAAGAAAAGGGTACATTTCAAGTGGAGGCAAAATTAAATCAAAAAACAATGAAAAATAATTTATTTTTTACTGCATTATTAGCATTAACATTTACATTCTTAGTTATAGGATGTAAAAAAGATGAGACAGCAAACAGCACTGTCGAAAACTGCCCTCAAAGGGCTCCGATATCAAATGAATTGGAACAACTTTATAAACAAGTTCCACCTGTTGATTTAGGAAATATTAGGTTAATAAATGGCGATATTCTGAGATTTGAAAGTGCTGAACACTATATACAAGTTTATGATGAGCTTTTAGATTTGTGTGAGGTATGGACTACCCTTTTTCTCCAAATATATGATACGGGCGATGAAGAAGAATTAGATGCCACTATTGAAAGGCTCGGATTTGATGATCTATTGCCATTATATAAATTTGAACAAAAATATAAAAGTCCAATCATTAATACATCTTTAGAATGTTACGCATTTAAAGAAGAAGAATGGCTAAATCGAGGTGGCGATCCTCCTTCTAATGATATTACTGAATGTCCGGTAGGACTTGCTATCCTATCTTTATTTCATGAGTATTGCATTAAAGATACCATTTTTCAATTCCGTCCTGATGGGTATCAAATACTCATCCCTATTTCAGAACTTAGTTGCCTTACTGCACTTAGAAATACATCAATTACTGAATTATTAGGAAGAGCACCTGTACCTAATGACCCATATCACCCAAACTGGATAGTTCTTACAAATCCTCCGGTAACCGTTATTCCTCCTGATGTAGAATGCAAATCTAATTTCAAAAATTCAGGTACGGTTAATCATGGCGATGATTATAGATTTAATTGGTTTTACCACTACTATAGTTTTTTTACATCTACTGCATATTCTATGAAGAATTATAAATTAAAAAATGGAAAATGGAAAAAAGATTACAGTTCGTTTGGTCAAGTGTCTATCGGAACGCAACTTTATTGGGATTGTGGTGAGGACTGTTGTAATAAAGATGACATGATAAAATATACTGGTAATAATCTTAAAACTTTTTGGAGAGGTGATGTTGTATTCCGACCTTGGGATTGGACTACTAGAAATCGTTGCAATCCTGATGAAAGCTATATTATATGTCGCCACAAGGGTACAAACTTTAAAATTAATGTACTAACAGGCAATCTTATAGACTAACAATAAATATGATCTAAGCAGGTTTAAGCCTGCTTAGATTTTTACTTACAAATATTTTTGCTATGAAAAAAATAACATTATTAATTATCCTTTTAATGGCAATTTATGTAGTTGCTTTGGCACAATCAAGAGCCATTGGAGGACGCTTAGGTTGGGGCGTAGGAGTTTCTTATCAGCATGGATTCGGTAAAAAAGGTATGCTTCAAGCAGATGTAGACTTTAAGAGTTTTTCGGGAATACAAGGTATAGTAACCTATAACTGGATATTTTCTATTCAATCTTGGAATGGTTCAGGCTCATGGAATTGGTATGCCGGAGTTGGTGGAGGACTTGGCTATCGCTGGTGGTACACTCATGTTATGCAACGGACTAACGATGCAGTTCTTGGTAATTGGTTTGCTGGTGTTGTTGGCATGATTGGTGTTGAATATAATTTCAAATTTCCGTTACAACTTTCATTAGATTGGCGCCCACTTATTGGTGCTTATTTTAATGGCACTTATTCTATGGAAAATTTGTATGGCGCAGTTGCTATTGGCGTTCGTTACAAATTTGGAGAAAAACATTAAAAAACAACATACAGAGACCTTATTTTTACCTTAACATAAACATTAAAACATCTTAGTAGCAAGAAGATACATAGAAAATCATAACCTTTACTCCAATTTTTTTGGCTTCCTGTAAAGCCTCTTGATATGTTGGAACAGTGTTCAAGTATTTTCGGTGAAAATAATCGTATTTGATTGAAAATAGCAGGGTTGTTTTTTCTATGTGGCATTATGAGAAATTTATGTTCTTTTGCGCACAAATAAAAAAATTAACAAATATTAATATGAAACCAATTGTAAGTATTATTATGGGCAGTGTTTCCGACTTTCCCATTATGGAAGAAGCGGGTAAATTTTTGGAAGAGATGGGTGTTTCTTTCGAGTACAACGCATTATCTGCCCACCGCACGCCCGAATTAGTGATGGATTTTGCCACAAAAGCAAAAGATCGCGGTATAAAAGTGATCATAGCCGGCGCCGGAGGCGCCGCACATTTGCCCGGCGTAATTGCAGCATACACCTCTATTCCCGTGATAGGAGTTCCTGTAAAATCATCAAATTCTATGGATGGTTGGGATTCGGTGCTTTCTATTTTGCAAATGCCCGCCGGTATCCCCGTAGCAACGGTTGCTTTGAACGGAGCAAGAAACGCCGCAATTCTATCAACTCAAATTGTAGCAAGTTCTGACGAAAACTTATACGCCAAATTGACCACATTTAAGGAATCTATGAAAAAGAAAGTGATAGAGGCGAATGAAAAGTTACAGGGAAAAAGTTAATAATAATCAATAATTGTAAAAAAACTATGAATAAACGATTTTGGAATGAATATCAAAAAGAGATTGCCGATGACCATTTTTTCTATGGCAGAAGTTGTATCCGTCAAACTTTTTTTCCAGGCTCGGAAACCACTTTCTTAAAAATAATGCGAGAAGTGTTAGACAAAGATATACACGATAACGAAAATACACACACTTGTACAGGAATTGGATACCACAGCGACATAGTTCCTTTGGAAACTACTATGACCGTTATTGCGCGGTTGTTTGCGTTAATGACAGAGCAAGGATATGAAAACTATATCCCCTCATGTATTACGTCGTTTGGGCTTTATAATGAGATGATTGAAATGTGGAAACATCATCCCGAATTATTGGAAAACACACGTAAAATTTTGAAAAAAACTACAGGAAGAGCGTTTCAAATTCCTAAAAATATAGCGCATCCTTCCGATATTATCTACAAATTTAGAATGAAATTGAAAGAAAAGATGAAATTTCAATTGGTAAATCGTTTCACGGGAAAGCCTTTGCGCGTGGTAGAACACATCGGTTGTCATTATGCTAAAATGTTTCCGGAAACAGGCGTAGGAAAAGCCGAATTTCCATACGTGCTTGCCGGCATGATTGAAGCATGGGGCGGAGAAGTAATAGACTACCCTGAACGCCGCCACTGCTGCGGCTTCGGATTTAGGCACTATTTGGTAAAAGCCAACCGCGGATTCTCTATTGCAAACACTAAGAAAAAATTTGAATCTATGGAACCCTACGAACCCGATTTTATTGTGTGCAACTGCCCCGGATGTCCTATGTTTCTTGATAAATGGCAATATGCCATTGCCGAGTTGGAAAACAAAACCTACGATAAAGACGGCTACGGTATTCCGGTACTTACTTACGAAGAGATGACCGGCATGTTGTTAGGGTATAATCCTTGGGAAATGGGAATGCAACTGCATCAAGTTCAAGTAGATCGTCTGTTAAATAAAATTGGAATACCTTTTGATAAAGATGATAAATATCGTGGCGTAAACGGAAAAATTTTACCCACACCCAACAAACCGAATGTTTTAAAGGTATAATCCATAAATCATAGTGACAACGCGTTTCCTACTCTGTTAGAGAACCATTAGGGATTGATAGAACATTCAGATATTCTGTTCTGTTCTTCCTGCCAGACTGTTAATTCCTTGAATGATTGAATTGTTGCCATAATTGTCATTATTAAAATTATTACCATCTCCCAATACCCCATACCCTTTTTTTCAGAATAACAGTTGCTCTTATTCTGCGGGAGTTTCAGTTGTTTCTTCGGGAGTTTCGGGGGTAGGAATCTCTTCTATTGTTGTTTCCTGTACAACTGATACAACTTCTTCAACGGGAGTAGGAGTATCTATTATTTCTGTTGCTGCTACTTCATCTTCCGCTTCTTTGGCTTCTTTTGCGGCTTCAACAGCATATTTTGCCGCTACTTTTTTCGCAATGGTTTCTCTAATTTTACTTTCTGCATCAAGTCGTTTTTTGCGTTCTTCGCGTGTTTTGTCAGCTGATTCGCGTTTCACGTTGCTTACTCTCGATTCTTTTTCTTGCTTCCATGCCTCAAATTTCTTTTCTGCTTCCTGTTCGTTAAAAGCACCTTTTGCGATGCCGCCGCGTAAA
This sequence comes from Lentimicrobiaceae bacterium, assembly GCA_009776395.1. Lineage (GTDB taxonomy): Bacteria > Bacteroidota > Bacteroidia > Bacteroidales > WCHB1-69 > WRNX01. Next base: position 19,145 of record WRNX01000010.1, on the reverse strand, counting down.
TGTTTCATAAGATAAACACCCTCGTGTTTGAGAATCGAACGAACTGTTTCGGTAGGAGAGGCGCCGGTTTCTACCCAATACAACGCACGCTCGAAGTTAATTTTGATAGTTGCAGGATGAGTCAGTGTGTTGTAAGTGCCAAGTTTTTCGATAAAACGTCCGTCACGGGGTGCACGACCATCCGCAATTACAATGTGATAAAAAGGTTGATTCTTTTTACCGTGTCTTTGTAATCTGATTCTTGTTGCCATAATAAAATGATTTTTTAAGGTTATTTTTTTAGGGGCGCGAAAATATATTTTTTTCGGTTAAAACTGATTTTTAGTGTAGGAAAAAACCGCACTATTACAATTTCTATATGAATGGTAGCAAAAATCTTATTTCTCAAAGCTCCCTTAGTAGCCAAAATACGATAATAAAAAAAACTTACAATACTACAATAATAAATCCGACACGCATTCCTGAATTATTCTTTCAATTTTCAAATTGTTTCTACCCGCGGTTGCTATCAAAATATCCTGAAAATACCAGGCAATTGATCCGCAAAAAAACCACGAATAAGAAAATTTCCCATAGTAATCAATTTGCTGAGTAAAAAATTCCTGAAATGAATGCTCAATAATAGTTTTTATCTGCGTGTTTTTAATATGTTTTTGTAAAAAAACAGGAATTGATGCAAAAAAAGTTCGAGAATATGATTCCTGATATATCTTTTCTAACACTTTCTGTTTAGAAATTGCAAATGTTTTTTCAAAATCCTGAGCAATATCCGTTTCTAATTTATTTGTAAGATATTCTTTCACAAACATTTTTCCGATATAAACGCCGCTGCCTTCATCACCTAACAACCAACCTAATGAGGGAGCTTTATCAATAATTTGTTTGCCATCATAAAAACAGGATGCTGCACCGGTACCCAGAATACCAACAAAACCTTTTTCATTTTTACATAAAGCATGACACGCTGCGTATAAATCTGAATAAACTTCAATAGTAGCGTATGGAAATAGAGAGTTTAGTACCTCTTTTATTTTTTCAGCAGAAGTAGGATTAAAACAACCGGCGCCATAGTAACGAATATGTTCAACCTCTGCCACAACAATATTATTTTTTGTAATAATATCTTGAAAAACTGCAATTATTGCTTCTTTTGTTGCATAAGTGGCATTTATACCTGTGGTTTTGTAATTAAAAAAAGTAGAACAGTCGTTATATCCGATAGATCTACTTTTAGTTGCGCCGCTTTCTATAATAATGTTCATATACTATTTTGTAATCACAAATTTTCCTTGCGCAAAAATAGTATTTTCAGTCATTAATTTATAGATATAGTTTCCCGTTGCTAATGCAGAGGTATTTAACTGGCATTGCGTACCGTTAATATTTTCTTCCATTACTTTATTACCGGTTACATTATAAACCGAAATGGTACCTGTAAAGTTTTCATTGAGTTCAACATTTAAAACTTCAGTAGCGGGGTTTGGAAAAACATTTGCTTTTAAAGTAGAGAGGAAGTTTTGTTTTATATCATTTCCTTGATATGTGTAATTCAAAGAGATGTTATCTACCCATAAAGTGCTTTCCAATTGTCCATCACATTCATCTAAATCTTCAAAATTCACGCCTGCGCTGGCTACAAAGAGTACTCTAATATTTAAAAAAACGTCGTTCCAGTATTGTTCCGGAATGGGAACAGAAAAATGAGTCCATTCATTTACGGTTTCTTTAATAATTTTTTTTGCTGCAAAAACCTCTCCGCTATAATTGTAAAATCCAATTTCAATGAGCGCCGAGTCTCCTGCTACAGGCTGGTATTTATAATAACCTTCCAATAGATGCGGCGTATCATATTCCCATGCTTTTATTGTGGTAACTTCTCCTCCCTGGTTTAAAAATTCGTTAACAAAACCTTGTGAAATTGTTCCTACCATTCCGGGTAAAAAAACATAACCAGTTCCTACCGCAACTCTTCCGGAGGTTAATCTAATACAATAGGTTCCATGTTGTTGAGCGCCATTTCCTTCTCTCCATGCAGTACGGTTGGCAGCGCCTGCGTCATTTTGAAGTCTAAATAAGGAATTAAGTGTGTAAAAATACTCCGTCTCAAATTCGAGATAAGGACCGTAATAAGGTGAAGTTTTATCTTCCCATTTTTCAAAACTGCTCTCAGGAAGTTGATACTGCTGCGCGAGCAAGGAACAAGGAGCAAGGAATAAGGAACAAATAGATAAATAAATAGTTTTTTTCATAAAATATATTTTTTAATGATTAGTGATTAGTGATTAGTGATTAGTGATTAGTGATTAATGATTAGTGATTAGTGGTTAGTGGTTAGAGATTAGTGTAACTCGTAACTTATATCTTTACAATAAGTTGCAGTGTGTATGTTCTTGGGGGTTCGGCATAGAGGGGACGGAGTGCGTATAAACGGTTGGTTACATTTTTAATTAAGAAACTGATAGAGATTTTTGGAAAATAATAACTTGCTCTTAAATCAAGGGTCATTGATCCTTTTTTATTATCTTGATAAAAATTATAATAATTATAAAACGGGAAGTCTCCTATATCTAAAATCAATTTTACATCATCTTCTTCAAAATTAGGATTATTTGCATCATACTGAAACATAAATTTATCTACATTTTTCATGGCGCTATAATAATTTATTGTTCCACCAATTGCAATTTTTTTAAAAAAATTAAATCCTACATCTAACTTCACCATGTGTTCAATTCTATATTTCAATACATTTCGAGAAAGATCGGAACTTTGCCTGGAAAAAGAGTATTCGGTACGAGGCGAGTCGGTTACATAATATATGAGCGCAGTATCTTTGGAAGTTGGGTTGCTCCACGTGTAAGAAGTCATTAGTGTGTATGTTATATTTTTGGTAATTTTTCCTTCTCCCATCAGCGAAAAATCCACTCCATTTACTTTTGCAGGACCAATATTTAAGAATTTGTAACCATATCTTTCGATAAGAATCGTACTACTTCCCCATCCGCCCATCGAAAATTCAATAAACTCTTTATAATTCTGGTGAAAATAACAGAGATCCACCATTCCTCTAAAATCGAAGAACTGAAAGGGTTGCATCAAACCAATTTCAGCATTCCAACTGGTTTCCGGTTTTAACTGTGGATTAGGATAAGAACCGAACTTGCCCACAGTTAGAGAAATGAACTTTTCTCCAATGGTTGGAAAACGATACCCTTGTCCGAATGAGGCGCGAAAAGCGGTTTTAATGGTAGGAATTTGATAATTTGCACCTACTCTGAAAATGGGTTTATTCTTTTTTTCCGATTCAATTTTTGGACCCCACAGATTGTAAAATTCCCATCTTCCACCTAATTGAACCGTAAAATTTTTCTTTTTGAGAAATTTTTGTTCCAACTGTGCGTACATGGCAAAATTGTTAGAAAATGCCGAGGATGGCTCTTTTGGACCCTCAATAACATGTGGGTCTTCATCGCCGTTAAAGACTGGCCCGTAAGAAGTTGCATATTGATTGCTTGCACCCGCAATAAGAGTCATCCCAATTTTATGAAATGTTTTATTATATTGATATTCATCAAAAACCATCACAGACTGCGCATCCGCGTTGCCGTAAAATTCTTTGCTGTCATTAAACAAAATACGGTTTCTAAACGAATGTGCACCACCTTTAACAGTTAAATATTTTACACAGGGATCTACGTAAAAAGTAAACTCTTTGAATTGATACAGAGTGCCGTCATACGATCTGAAAATGTTGGTATCTGCATCAAACCAAACATAAGATTGAGCATTGTTGGAGTACATAAAATTGCCGTTCAAACTTACCGAAAGTCCTTTAACTTTTTTAAATCTGTAACGGGAAGCAAAATTTAACCGGTATCTTTGTTCAAACTTACCTTTTGAACTTGAATTGTGGTTTCTTGTGTCGGATACTCTTTCCTGCGGTCCAATATAACTTTGGTCGTTATAAACTTCACCACCCACCACTAAGTCGAAGTTCTTTTTAATGATTTCTGAATGAAGAAACGAAAGTCCAAACTCTACGGGATTTGCATTGAGCCAACTTGTTTGGTAGGGGTTTTGGGGGCTGTCGTAAATTTTAGCAAAAGTAGTAATAGTGGTTTGAGGTTTTGAGCGCGGATATGCGGTAAGCACGTTAATTGCGCCGGTAAGCGCAGCCGAACCGAACAATACGGAAGCCGCGCCTTTTAGAATTTCCACCTGTTCAATACTTTCCATCGGGATAAAGTTCCACATGGGGCGTCCCGCGTCAGGGCGCAGCAAAGGCATATCATCCAACATAATCATAACCCGACTGCCCATTCCCGAACTGTATCCGCTTCCCCCACGTATTTGCGGTTCGTTGTCCACTACCACAATTCCGCCGGCGGTATTCACCAAATTATCCACCGATACAAAGTTCCGGTTTTCTGCCTGTTTGGGTTGCAAAACTACTAACGAATTGGTAGAAATTTCAGGATTAGTCTCATATTTTGAGGCGCTCACCTTTGCCTCATCCAAACGGGTAGCAATGTGATTTAACAGAATATCTACTTTTATCTCTTTCTTTTTCGGTGAAAAAACAATTACCCGTTTCACCGGTTCAAACATCGTTTGAAAAAACTCTACTTCGCAACTGTCTTTATTAATATTTATAGAAAAAATGCCATCCACATCCGACATGAATACCTCTTTCAAACAGTCCACACGAATTTGGGTATAGGGAATGGGCGTATTATCTAACGCATCTTTTACGGTACCTTTCAAAGTGTATTGCGCCAATAAAGATAATGGCAAAAGTAAACAGCAAAGAATAAAAATAAAAGAATAAATTTTTTTCATGTAAGAGATAAAATCGGTGGCAAAAATATTCTTTTATTCATACCAACCCTCAAATAGGTCTTAAAAAAATGCACAAAATTTTATTATCTATGTGATTTATAGCAAAATAAAAATGTTAATAGGTGTTAATTCGTTATTATTTAACATGGTAAAAAATCTACTTGGCATTAAAAAGTGTATGATTAATAAAAAAATGTTTTTTTGCAAAAAAATAGATAATAACAACGATTCTTCTTTTTGAAACTCTTTTACCTTTTACATGTAAATATGTATTAAAATAAGTTGGTCTGAAATAGTGATTTATTGGATATGCCTTTAACAAAAATAATAGAAGTTTCTCAAACCATTTTCATCGCTGTTTGGAAAATTGCTGAAACGGAGGAGTTTTTTTTTAACTCTTTGCAGTTACTTTCGGAAGATGAATTGAAAATAAAAAGCATTAAATTGCAAAAAATTCGCCTTCAAAAGTTAGCCTGTCGTGCCGCACTTGCCAAATTGCTTAACACAAAACAGATTGCTATTACTTATTCGAAAACGGGTCAACCGCAATTATCTGAGCATTATATTTCTTTTTCCCACACAAAAAACTACGTGGCTGTTGCTTTGGCAAATATTCCTATTGGGATTGATATTGAGGAAATTACTCCAAGAATTTTACCACTTTATACTCGTTTTATGAGCAAGCAAGAGATTGCCGGTTGTGATATTAGTAATTTGAAAAACTTCTATTATTATTGGTGTGCAAAAGAAGCAATGTATAAATGGTTTACAAAAAAGAATTTAGATTTTATTAAAGATTTATTTGTAGATAAAAAGAATAATAAAGGTGTTATTAATAATAACAATACAGTTCAATTATTTGATTTTTATTTTGAAAATCATATAATTGTATTTTGTATATAGATAATTACGTAAAAATAAATTCTGTACTTTCTAAAAATTTTTTATATTGTTACCTGATTTTTGGCTAATTTTTTTAATATATTTCTCTCTCCATGTAAAAGTGAGATGTCTCAAAATTATTTTTGCCAAGAATACCACTAATTAATAGGATTTTTTTTGATAATCAATGAAAACCCTTTTATTTTGGTCGAATTAATTAATTCGACCAAAAATAGCAAGAAAATAAAAATATATTAATGTAATTTACTACATCTTTGCAACCGAAAATTTAATTATTAATCAAAATTATACTGTAATTATGAAATTTACCAAATTTTTTACTATTCTATTTTTATTCTGTGGAATAATTCAGTTTGCGACTGCGCAAAACTACACGGTTACTTTTCCATCCGCTACAGCTGCACCAGGTGTTAATTTTATCAGAGACTGGTCTGGTACTGTTCCTTCGGGGGAAAGCCGTGACTTTACGGTAACCACCAGCCACCATGCCAATAATCCTTATCTTATTAAGGCAAACGGCGACATATTAACGCCTGTTGCCGGAGTTTATACGATTGCAAATATAACCTCCGACCAAACAGTAACGTTTGAAATGGTAGTGCCGACCGGAACTCATGCCAACGAAGAAAACACCTGGACGGAAGACGGCAGTGGACGCTATGACATTACCTGGTACACAAACAATACTTCCGCTACTGATTATGAAATCAGCACGGCAGCAGAACTTGCAGGATTAGCAGTTATTGTAGGTGGGCTAAATGGGGTAGCATCTTTTGCTTTTTCAGGAAGAACCATTACACTCACATCAGATATTGATTTGAGCGCTCACTGGTGGACCGCTATTGGAAGCAACTATGCGTCAACGGCAGTAGTACAGTTTGCCGGTACATTTGATGGCAACGGAAAAAACATTTCAGGTATGTATGTTAATTTGCCGACTCAGAGCCGAAGAGGATTTATTAGCCAGATTACCGCTACCGGAAGAATTAAAAATGTAACGATTCTTTCCGGTTATATGCAAGTTTTCGAATGGGCGGGAGCCATTGTGGGGCAAACTGCTTTAAATTCAATCGTTTCAGATTGTGTAAACTATGCTACTTTTAGAGGAAATGGCAGTTCTGCTTCAGGGCAGGCATCCGGTATTGTTGGAGTTAACGCCGGTACTGTAGAACGTTGTGTAAACTACGGCTTTATAACAGGCATAAGTGGAAGATCGGCCGGAATTGTGGGAAATAATAGTGGTACTATACTCTATTGTGCTAATTATGGAGATGTTAATATTATTGCTAACAGCAACTGGATAGGGGGTATCGCAGGATTAGTTACCGCAGGATCCATTAATTATTGCTATAATCAGGGAAATATTTCAACAACGGGTACAACTGTTGGGGGGATTGCCGGTATGGTAAACTTAAATACTACAATTAAATATTGCTATTCAGCAGGCAATGTTACCGGAAATACTTCAGCAACAAAAGGAGCGCTTATTGGAAACACTCCCGCTGCAGTAACTGTAACGTATGATAAATGTTATTATGATAACCAACTTTGTAATCTAAAAGGCGTAATGAGTATGGATCCTGATCCTGATGATGTTTCTGGTAAACCCTCTGTTGAACTATATGGAGACAACCTTAGAACAGATGCTACAGGTGATGGATGGACAGATGAAAACTGGAAGTTTAATGCCAACAAATATCCGCGTCTGTTTTTTGAACCGGATGATTTGACAAATTCTTTTGCAATAATTTTCCCTCCTGTAACAGGCATTACCTTTACTCCTCATGGCGGTTCTACATCACCTGTAGAGGAAGGCGGCAACTATTCTTTTACTGTTACCCTTGATGTGGCATACAGCAATGCTGTGATTACAATCAAAACAAACGATGTTCTGATAACTCCTGTGAGTGATGTTTATACAATCACAAATATAATGGAAGATCAAGAGATTACGGTTGAGGGACTTGTAATTAATACCTACACAATTTCCGCTACTGCCAACCCTACGGAAGGTGGTACAATAACGGGTGCAAATACTTACGAACACGGTGACAATGTTATTTTAACTGCTACTGCAAATACACAATACAGGTTTATTGACTGGACGTTAAATTCAATACCGGTTGGTACTAATCCTACTTATAACTTTACGGCTACGCAAAATGCAGCCTATATTGCCAATTTTGAATTGATAGCGGCTGTAACTTACACCGTTGAGTTTCCTTCGGTAACCGGCGCTACCTTTACTATTGAGCAGGGATCTTATACACCTGTGGATGAAGGCGGAAACTTCTCTTTTAGAGTTACGCTTGCCCCCGAATATAATAAATCTGTTATTGTGATTAAGGCGAATGGAATTATTTTAACCCCCACTGCAAATGTTTATACGATAACCAATATTCAAGAAGATCAAGTGGTTACTATTGAAGGATTACTCATCAATACTTATACAATTGCTGCAAATGCAAGTCCGTCAGGCAGCGCTACTATTGTTGGCGCTGATACTTATACCCATGGCAATAGCGTAACTTTAACTGCAACGCCAGTTACAGGATATGATTTTATTAACTGGACGTTAGGTGGTACTCATGTTACCAATGACCTCTCCTTTACTTTTACCGCTACAGCAGATGCTACATACATTGCCAATCTTTCAGTTCAGGAATATACGGTTACTTTCACCCCCGTTACGGGGATTACTTTTACTCCCGAGCCAGGATCAACATCGCCGGTGCCGATTGGAGGCAGTTACTCTTTCAAAGTAACTACCAATCAAAACTATGCGTATAACCCTTATATCATTAAGGCAAATGGAGTAGTATTAACACCGGTTGAAGAGGTATATACTATAAATAATATAACAGAAAACCAAACTGTTACATTTGAAATTGCCTTTCCTTCGGGAAATCATGCAGACGGAGAAAATGTATGGACAGGCGCAGCCGATGGTTTTTATGATATTTCATGGTTTATAAATAATCCTACCGCCACAACTTATGAAATTAGTACCGCTGCGCAACTTGCAGGATTGTCGGTAATTGCAAGCGGTTTAAACGGCGTAGATAAAAATTCTTTTCAGGGAAAAACTCTTATTCAAACACAAGATATTGATTTAAGCGCCCATTGGTGGACTCCTATCGGAAACGGCGCTTCCAGCGTGTTTGCAGGTACTTTTGATGGTAATGGCAAAAATATTTATGGAGTTTATGTAAACCTGACTACTACCAATACAGGCTTTTTCAGTTATATTAACGCCAATGCAAGATTAAAGAATATAACTATTGCATCCGGCTATCTAACCGCTTCTAATTATCTTGGAGCCATTGCAGGTCAAACTATGGTAAATTCAATAGTTACAAACTGCATTAATTATGCTACTGTAAACGGTCAAGGAACCGCAGGTACCGGAGGATGTGGCGGTATTGCAGGACAAATCTCCGGAACTCTAGAATACTGTAAAAACTACGGTTTTATCACCGGAAAAAGCGACAGATCGGCAGGAATGACAGGTCTTATTACTACCGGTGGCGAAGTAACGTATTGTGCTAATTATGGAAATATTGATATTTCCGGCGCTAGTTTTGGGTTGACAGGCGGCATAATGGGACTTTGCCAAAGTACCACTCCTATCACGATCTCTTATTGTTATAATCAGGGTACTATCCAAACTGCCACCACACAAGTGGGTGGAATTTTGGGTAGTTCGACCAATGTTGCGGGACTTAAGTATTGTTATTCAGCAGGTAATGTTATAGGAAACACTTCGGCTAACAAAGGAGCAATTACAGGAAGCGCCGGTTCAACAATTTATACAGAAGTGTTTTACGATAATCAACTTTGTGCATTAGGTGCGGTAGCCAATGCGGGCATTGCCGGTGTGGAAGGCAGACCTACTGCCGAAATGCAAGGTAACAGCCTTAGAATAGGAGATAGTGGTGACGGTTGGAGTGACCTCCATTGGAAATTTGTAGAGAACCAATATCCAATATGCCGTGGACAATTGTTTACAGTTACTCTTCCGGACGGTATTGCAGGAGCAACATTTACCCCTTACGGAGGCTCTGTTTCTCCGGTGGAATACGGCGGAAGCTTCTCATTTACGGTTACCATTGCTCCTGAATACAGCAATTCAAATATAATTATTAAAACGAATGGAATTATCATCACTCCGGTTTCAGATATATATACCATATCTGACATTTTTGCAAATCAAACTGTTGTTATTGAAGATTTAATGGTAAACACCTATGCCGTATTGGCACAGATAACGCCTACGGGTTCAGGTACTGTTACCGGAACAGGCGCACATCAGCACGGTAATCTTGTTACGCTTATTGCAAACGCAACTGCCGGATATAAATTTGTAAAATGGACTCAAAACGACATAGAAGTTGGCACCGATCCGTCATTTTCTTTTACTGTAATTCAAGATACTATCTTTACGGCAAACTTTGAAGTCATTTCTACTTATACTATTACATTACCTACACTTACAGGAGCGGTAGTAGAACCCGAACCAGGATACGAACTTATTGTGAATGAGGGAGAAAACTTTGCTTTCCACGTAAACTTGGAACCTGCTTACAGCAATTCAAATCTTACGGTGAAAGCCAATGGTGCAATATTAACCGCTACTGACGGAATTTACACTATTATAAATATTACAGAAGATAAAGAGGTTACAGTAGAAGATGTAATAATGAACAAATATACCATTACGGCTACGGCAGGAGCCGGCGGCTCTATAACTCCGCAGGGCGAGATTGAAGTATTATATGGAGAAAATCAAGACTTTATTTTTACACCCAATGAAAAATGGATCATTATTAAAGTTCTTGTTGACGGTGTTGATGTTCCAGGTGCAATAGATGATGAATTCTACATATTTACTAATGTAACCGCTGACCATACTATAAGTGTGGAATTTGAGGAGGAAAATTCCGTAAAAGAAACAACCATTGAACAAGTACAGGTTTACAGTTATCAAAAGAGCATTTATATTGTAAATGAAAGAAACGTGCTCATTAATTCTGTTGAGATATGCGATCAATTGGGTCGTGTAATATATCGCAATAATATGGTAGAAAAGCCCATTACTTTACAGGTAGAAACAGGCAACTATTTTGTGCGTATTGCAACTTCAGATAATAAAGTTCAATCCACTAAAGTATTTATTCATTAATTTTTAAATTCATTAATTTACAAACATTTTAAAATTATATTCAGATGAAAAAACTTTTTATTTCAGTATTTATCTTTGCGGTTTTCTTTGCCTTTGGACAAGGAGGTACAAGAGCTACCTGGCTAAAACAATTTGAATTCGCAATTCCTGATGATGGCACTGCTGCAATTGCCACTGATGGGGAATTTTTCTACATGCCGCGAACCACTACAGGTTTGTGGACAAAACATACGCTTACAGGAGAGCAAGTTGATATGTTCTTAATTTCCGGTCTTACCCTTCGCGCACTTGCGTATGATGGACATTATTTTTGGGGCGGAAATGCCACAACTACACTTTATAAGATTGACATGCAGGCGAATCCACCGGCTCAAGTGGGTACCATTACCACACCCGTCAATGTACGTTATTGTGCATTCGATCCTACCGCTGATAGCGGCAATGGTGGTTTTTGGATAGGCGACTGGGCATCGAATATTGTTTTGATCAGCACAACGGGCGCTACTTTGTATAATATTCCCGCTGCGGCACATGGGCTTACCAATACGTCGGGAATTGTATGGGATGGCATTAGTTCGGGTGGTCCTTACTTATGGACTATAGATGGAAATAGCTCCGTACCCGTTACTATCAGACAAATCAAAATTTCATCAGGGCAACAAACAGGAAATAATTACAATCTTGTAACAACTGATCCCAGTATTAGTGGCGCTGTGGGTGGCGGTATGTTCATTTTAAACGGAATAGTTGGTTCTACCAATACTTTGGGAGTAGTTATTCAAAACAAAAAACTGATAGGATTTGATTTGGCTTCTGCACAAACAAATCAGTATGATTTGGGAGTAATCTCTACTACACTTGATGATAGATTACCCTCAACCATAGATTATGCCATCCAGGGTAAAATAAAGAATTTTGGCACTACAAACATAAATAACTATAAAATTAGCTATAAAGTTGATGATGACCCCGTGCAAACCTATACTGTATCCGGAGTAAATATTGTACAAGGTACGGAAGCAAATTTCAATCATCCTACAAAAGTTTCTCCGGTGATAGGTCAACATCAAATTAAAATATGGACCTCTGAGCCTAACGGAGAAGAGGATCAATTCACTCCAAACGACACATTACAAAAATCTTATGAGGTTTATGATTCATCGGATGAAGTACCGCGTTATATTCTCCTGGAAGAGTTTACCTCATCAACATGCGCCCCTTGTACGGGCGGTAACGTAAATTTAGCTAATGTTTTAAAACAAAATGATGCTGTAGGAGGAAAATATACTTTAATTAAATATCAAATGAACTGGCCCGGAGTAGGAGACCCTTATTATACATTAGAGGGAGGAACCAAGAGGGCTTTTTATAGTGTAAACGCTGTGCCATCTCTTTATGTGGACAATACTTATAGAAGCGTATTGTCGGGATTTACCAATCAGATTCTTTTGGATGCTCAGGCGCTACCTGCGTTTTGTGATATTCAAGCGGAATATCGTGTAGATGGTAAAATGGTTACCGCTTCGGCGATCATCATTCCAAAAATAGACTATCCTACAAATATTCAATTTTTTATGGCTATTGTTGAAAAGACAACTTATAAGAATAAAATGTCTAATGGTGAAACAGAGTTTGAGCAAGTTATGAAAAAGTTTATGCCGAATGAACAGGGGATATCTTTGGGCAATTTAACCGCTAATTTACCCATTGTAAAAGATCAAACTTATACATTTAACGGCGAATATCGCCTTCCAATAAATGGACAAAATGCGAATATTATCAACCATGCCATTGAACATTCAGTTGAGGATTTCGGTAATTTGGAAGTGGTAGTTTGGGCACAAAATATGACCACTAAAGAAGTGCTTCAATCGGCTACTGCTCAACTTTCCAATATGGATCAAAAAAGTGTTTATTTTACTCCACTTGGCGAGAACGGTACATTAAGTGCAACTTTAATAGGAAATACTATTAATAGTGGAATAAAAGTTGTAAAAGGAAGTACCGTAATCTTTACTGCAGTACCTGATGAAGAATTTAAAGTGAAAAATTGGAAACTTAATGGAGAAATAGTGCCGGATATTACGGAAAATGAATATACACTCACTATAAATACGCATTCGGTGGTAACTGTAGAGTTTATATCTTCAGCCGTTACTACCTATCCCTTAACATACGCAGTAGTGAATGGTAACGGAACCATATCAGCAACTCAAAACGGGAATCCTATAGCTTCAGGAGAAGAAATTGTTAGTGGAGCAGAAGTAGTTTTTACAGCAGTTCCCAATACAGATTATAAAGTATTAAATTGGAAATTGAATGGAGTAGTAATTGATGGAAATCAAACAAATAGTTTAGAAATCACTGTTACCGGAGCAACTTCTGTTACCGTTGAATTTGTATATGATGGTGTAGGTATAATTTCTTATGAAGATAATAATCTTCTTCTTTACCCCAATCCACATCGAAATGAATTTACACTCTCTAATATTGAAAATGCAAAAAATGTAACAATCACAAACCTTATGGGCCAAGTATTGAAAGAGATTACACTACAAGATAATTCTTATATTACGATTAAAACCGATGAATTAACCAATGGAATCTATTTTGTAACTTTGAATTTCAAAAATGGCGTAACTGTTGTACGTAAGTTCGTAAAAAATAATTACTAATTTAAGTAATTACATTTGGTTATTATAATTGTTGTTTTTGAATTGATTTAATGTAGAAATTAGGACTTACTCCGGTAATCTCTTTAAAAACATCGCGGAATGCACTTCGGGATTTAAAACCTACCCGAAGTGCAATCGTTTCTATGGTATATCGCATTGCATCGGGTTCAGAAAACAACCGTTGCGCCTCACGTATCCGGTAATTATTAAGAAACGAACGAAAATTTTTCTGTAATGCATTGTTAATTGTCTGAGAAACATAAGTAGGATTTGATTGCACTAATTCCGCTAATTTATCTAAAGTAAATTCCGTATCGTATATTATAGAGTCATTTTCCATTAAAATTAAAATTCTATTCAAAAGTTCATCCTGCATATTATAAGTAAGAGAACTCTTTTTGTATTTTTCAGAATCATTTTCGGATAAATTCTTTTGCTGAAAACCCATAATTTCAAGATTTTTTTCAACGAGTACTTTATAAGCTTTATCCAATCTCTTTTTTTGAAAAAAGATAAATAATAATACACAACTAACGAATATTAAAATACTCAGTGTAATATACCAAAGCAGTTTTTGATATTGAATCGTTCGTTCGTTAATCTTCTTTTCTAAAGCAAGTCGTTCAATCTGTTGATTTACTTTTGAAATCTCATGAATGTGCTGTAGTTGATTAAACTCTCCAATGATCTCAATGTTATATACCGAATCTTTTAATCTGCTGTATTTTTTAAAAAATTCAAAAGCGTCTGTAACTTTTCCTTTAAATTCTTCTATTTGTGATAGTGTCAGGTAATTTTCCGCTAAAATTCCCAAAACTTTATTTTTTTCTGCCACATTGTTTGACAAATTTAGATAGTAAATAGCCGAATCCATTTGTTTGATTTCAAAAAAAAACTTTCCCAAGTCTGATAAATTTTGGGCTATGGATACCAATTGGCTATTTTTAGTTGCTTCATCTAATGCTAAATGAAAATAATATTTTGCCGAGTCATATTCTTTATATTTTGTGTAAAGCGCTGCAAGGTTATTTAACATGTAATATGAGTAAACATCATTATGACGTTTGCTGATTTGCAAAGATTTATTGAGATAGAAAAATGCGCTGTCCAATTTTTCATTTTCTAATTCGGAAGCACATATATTATTTAATATAAGAACAATATTTGTACTATCCTGATGCGAATCCAATCCTTTCAAAAAATAGGATTTAGCCATATCGTAATTCTTAAAACGATAATAGATATTTCCGATATTAGGATAAACCTTTGATGTGTACGATACATGATCATGTGTTTCACAAAGAAATAATGTTCTCATCCACAATTCGTATGCTCTGCGATAATCGCACATATTGTAATGAATAATTGCAATTTTATTTTGAGCTATGATAAGTTTTTCCCATAACTCGTAATCTGTATCTTTTACAGTACTGTTAGTAAGTAAAGTATAACAAACGATGGCAGTATCGTAAATACTCTTATTAAAATAGTAATTACCAGTATCATAGAGTTGTTCTTGGGAAAGGTGCATAAATTGCGAAATAAAAGAATCATTATTTTGACAAATTGATACCATCGGAAACAAAAGAATGGTAATTAAAAGGCGCTTTTTTAACATAATTCAAGTTTTTAGTATAGGGGTATATATATAAGATTTAATCAATTATGAATGCAACAGAATTATATATGAATTTATTGGCAGACGAAATGGATTCTTCTGTAAAGTTTTGTTTATCAGCATTTTCATTTGCATTACTCATAGTAATCAAACTTCAAATGCTTAATGGTCATGCCTTTGTTTATTAATTGCCGTAACGAATCTATCCCTATTTTTAAATGCTCTAATGAGTATTGTTCGGTAACAAATTTATCGCTTTTTTCAGTTTTAATTCCATCGGGAAGCATGGGCTGGTCGGAAATCAGAAGTAATGCGCCGGTGGGAATTCTATTATAAAACCCAACGGAAAACAAAGTTGCCGTTTCCATATCAATAGCAGTGGCTCTAATTGCCCTCAGGTGTTCTTTAAAATTGTCATCATGTTCCCACAATCTCCGGTTGGTAGTATATACCGTTCCTGTCCAATAATCTTTATTATAGTCTCTTATGGTAGAAGATATGGCTTTTTGCATGTTAAATGCGGGAAGCGCGGGTACTTCGGGCGGAAAGTAATCGTTGGAAGTTCCTTCACCTCTAATAGCCGCAATGGGCAGCAACAGGTCGCCAATGTTGATATAGTTTTTTAATCCGCCGGTTTTTCCAAGAAAAAGCACGGCTTTAGGTTTCACCGCAGTGAGCAGATCCATAATCGTAGCCGCCATTGCGCTTCCCATAGAGAAATTAATAATGGTGATATTATTTTTGGTGGCGCTTTGCATGGGATTATCCTCTCCCATCACTTCCGTATTCATAATTTCAGCAAAGTTCACTACATAATCTTTGAAGTTGGTGAGAATGATATATTTTCCAAAATCATCCAAAGCAGTACCCGTGTATCGGGGAAGCCAGTTTTCCGCTATCTCAATTTTTGTTTGCATAGATACTATTTTTTCTTAGATTTTTTTTCGGCTTTCATCACTTCATTTATTTTATTGATAGCGGTTTGTGTACTGGATAAAAGGTCATTCGTATTAATTTGACTGCCCACCGCACGTTCCATCCAAAGTTTGGGAGTAAGTCTTCCCATTGCATACATTCTAAAAACTTCATCGCCGAGGTTTTTATCTTTTAGATAATTACCAATCTGAAAATCAATAATATGTCCAATTGGATAATTTGACAAATATAAAGGTGCGTCAATCATGTGAGAATAAATTGCCAGAATAGTTTGATCGGGCATCCCAAAAACAGGCGCATAGTATTGATTCCAAACCTCTATGGCAATTCTCATGACCGCTTCTTTTAATCTTTGTGCATCGGTATCAGGGTTTTGGTACATCCATTGCCATACTTTAATATCTACCAAAGAAACGCCCATAATTTCGTAACATCCCCAAAAAATATCCAACGTGTTTAAATATTCCAATAATTCATCAGTATTCTCATATCCCAATAATTCTAAATCCTTTTGTTGAAAAGTAAACGCCAATGCTTCTGTGAAAGCCGTATTAGGTACGCCATTTAAAAAATAATTAGGCACATTGTGCAGCGAAATAGTTTGTTCCACGTTATGTCCAAATTCGTGAGTACCAATATTGTATCCTTTATAATCCATGCCATTTACAAAACGGGTGCGTAACATTGCCTTGTCAGATTTCATCAATGCGCCCCACGCATGTCCTGCGCCGATAGAAGGATCTACTTGAACGTGAGAACATATAAATTTTGCTTTTTCAGGAGTAAATCCCAATTTTACTAAAATATTTGGAAGATCGTTTTGAAATGCGGTAACATCCGGATATTTATTACGAACATCATTATCTAACGAATCTTGATTGATAGAACTTCTCGATTTAAATCCATCGTACCAAATATCAAAAGGTTGCAATTTTCTTCCTAATCTTTTGGTAATAATATCCGCTACTTGTTTCACTTGCGGCGAGGTAACCAAAGAGATAAAAAGTTTTTCCACATCGGCAAGAGTCATTTCCAATTCGCTTTCAAACGTTCTCGAAATATAGTTACTTCCACCGGCATAACATTTATCTGTCGCGCTTACCGCTTTAAAAACATTGAGCAGATGTTGGTATCTGGTGTTGGGTTCGGGAGTATTTTCAATTTCAACAATATCGTGTAAAAAAGTTTTGTTGATAACAGGTTTCCAATAATAGCCTTCATTTTCTTCCAATATTTCCATTGGAATAGATTGATTAATAATGGCTTTCATTACTGCGTAGATTAATTGTTGTTTAATATATCCATTTTCGGCGTCAGCGTAAGCGGCTTTAATTTCATCTCTGAGTCCCCAGTGAGAGATCAGTTTTGTATTATACGCCCAGTAATTATTGTTACTTCCGTTTTTAATTAACCCCATGGGAATGTTGTAATTGGCGATATAATTGTCGGCATTTCCAATGGCAACGCTAATATTTTGTTGCAGATTTGCGGGTACACGACTGTGAAAATAATCACCCAAACGAACATATCCCCAGTGTAGGTCGCTCCAGGTTGCGCCATTATTTTCTTTCTCATTTAGAGTAAAATAGGGAAAATTTAGAGCAATAATAAACGCAATTTTATTGGCAAACATATCGTCGGAGAAATGCGCGTTGATGTCGTAAGTGGCAAACAGTTCGTCAATAGGTAATTGTTCGTATCCGGTTACGTGAATAGGGCGTGTTAGATCAAGTGTAATGCGGTTGTTGTGTCCAAAAATAGATTCAAAATTGTCTGCAACGCGGTTAAAAAGTTGTTCCTTTTCTTCGGGTGTTTTGCAGAAGTTTTCTACACAAAAATTGAGGAATTCGGTTTCGTTGCCATCGGTGTAATTCCACAGCATTGCAACTTGTTCTACTCCTCTTTTAATGAGGTCTTTCGAAATTTTACTTTGTGTTGAAAGAGTTTGAATTGTTTTATTTTTAGTGGTGTCAAAAATAAATTGTGCATTCACATTCATGAAATGGGTCGTAATAATGATAGAAAGGATAATGGGTAAGGTTTTTTTCATTTACTATATTTTTTTTATTATTAATATTTTATGTATATATTTTGGGTTTTAAAAAAAGTTTGCGAAGATAAAAGAATTTTTGTTATGATAAACAAAAAAGTATATTTTTGCCGTCTCATTCGGGGTGTGGCGCAGTTGGCTAGCGTACTTGCATGGGGTGCAAGTGGTCGGAAGTTCGAGTCTTCTCACCCCGACAATTTTTTAAAAAACAGAAAAAATTAATCATTAACCACTAATCATTATAAAATCATGAGTATGAAGTACACCAAAGATCACGAATGGGTAAAATTAGAAGGCGACCGTGCCGTTGTTGGAATCACTGCTTTTGCAGCCGAACAATTAGGTGATATTGTTTTCTTAGATATTTACACCATAGGCGAAACTCTTAAAAAAGAAGAAGTTTTCGGAACTGTTGAAGCCGTTAAAACCGTTTCAGACCTACTTCTACCTATGGGCGGAGAAGTAGTTGAATTTAACGAAGAATTAGAAAGTAACCCGGGATTAATTAATAGCGATCCCACCGGAGCCGGTTGGATTATTCGAGTAAATGTATCTAACCCCGCTGAGTTTGAAGATCTTTTAACCGAAGAGCAATATAACGCGATTATCGGATAAAAAAATTGATCTACCCCCTTGACAAATCCTTTTTTCGGTTGTATATTTGCGGTCGTAAATATATAACCGATTTTTTTTATAAATTAATGTTTCACAAAATAATACAGAAATGGAAAAGGAAAAAATAAACCTTGAAAAACTCAAAGTACTCAACTCAACGTTGGAAAAATTAGAAAAAACCTTNGGAAAAGGNGCCATCATGAAATTAGGGGAAAAACCCGCCGANAATATTGATGTAATCTCTACCGGCTCTATCGGCTTAGACGCAGCGCTCGGCGTGGGCGGACTGCCAAAAGGTAGAGTGATTGAAATCTATGGACCCGAATC
>WRNX01000009.1 GCA_009776395.1 Lentimicrobiaceae bacterium | reverse complement strand
TCGTTTTTTTATCCGACATCATACTGACGTAAAAGATGATAGGTGCTACAAAGAGTACAAAAAAGAGGTCCGGGTCAAAAGTTAATTGAAAATTTAGAGGCAGTAAAGTGATGAGTGCGCCCAAAACAATTTGCACAATAGGCACAGAAACAATGGGTAAGAAACGGTTTACCACATTAGAGATAAAAATAAGAGACAGCAGGATAAGAACATATTCAAAAAGGGGCATGATTTCTAACTATTAAATTTATTTTCAAATTTTTATTATTTGGTTAATAATTAATTACCACTTCGGCAAAAACGCAAAAGGAATATGCTCAAGCGTATGCTCTTCTCCATTAAAAATGATGGAAATAATATCAAAGCGCACTTCAAGCATGATACGGTGTTTTAATACATAATGATTTGCGGCACGGATGAGGTTACGCTGCTTTTGAGGAGTAACCGACTGCTCCGGATTTCCAAACAGATTTCCTGAACGGGTTTTAACTTCACAAAAAACGATATATTCATCGTTTTTTGCAATAATATCTACTTCTAAATGATTAGATTGCCAATTTTTTTCTAAAATGATGTATTGGTTATCTTTGTAAAAAGCAAGGGCGAGTTCTTCGCCCCTGCGACCAAATTGTTGCTTCTCTGTCATTTTTCTTTGATTTTAAGGTTTATACTTTTTTTACTTTTGAATGCCAAACCAAATAGATGCACAATCCCACGAACATCACAACAGATAATAGATTGAATGGTAGCGAGTCTATGTAACATTCCGGAACTGGGGCGTCAAGTCCTGCGTATTTCAAAATAGCGCTGATAACTCCGAAAATTGCGCCCCCTGCCAATAATCCGGAGGCAATAAGTGTGGCTTTTTCTTTGCGCGCCTTGTTAATTATTTCATCTTTGCTTCTTGAACTTACCAACCATGCAATAAAACCACCTACTAACAATGGGATGTTCAGTTGCAACGGTATAAACATTCCCAGCGAAAACGCCAGCGCAGGAATCCCTATTCTGTCTAAAACTATAGCTAAAATAGCGCCGATAATATAGAGTATCCACGGAGTTTGTCCACCAAACATAAGCGGTTTGATAATGGCAGCCATCGCATTTGCTTGCGGCGCAACTAACGCATTTTCACCTGTATATCCGTATGTTTTGGAAAGAATCATGATAACAAAACCCACCGTTAGCGCAGAAACAAGCGTTCCAATAAATTTCAAGGATTGCTGCTTCATGGGCGTGCTTCCTATCCAGTAGCCTATTTTTAAGTCGGTGATAAAACCGCCCGCCATTGCCAGCGCCGAGCAAACAATTCCACCTACAATTAAAGCAGTGATGATTCCCGTGCCACCCTGCAATCCAACTGCGGAAAGAATAAAGGAGGACAAAATGAGCGTCATCATGGTCATTCCGGAAACAGGGTTGGTGCCTACCGTAGCAATGGCAGTTGCCGCAACGGTGGTAAACAAAAATGCAAAAATGAAAATGACTAATAAACCTACTAATATTTGTGGAAGTTTCATTGAGAGTCCGCCAAACAGAAAAAATGCAGCAATCATAACGGCTACTCCAATGAAACCGAAAAGGATGATGCGCATGGAAATATCTCTTTGAGTACGAAGCACTTTTGTTTCTTCATGGGTTGTTTTTTTAGATGAAGCAAATACCAATCCGAAGGAGCGTTTGATGACACCAGCAGATTTTATAACTCCAATAAATCCAGCCATGGCAATCCCGCCAATACCGATATAGCGCACAAATCCAGAAAATATCAGTTCAGGATCTAATGTACTCATACTCACAAGTGTTCCGTCTAGTGTTCCGTCGGGCATGGCGCCATACTGCCCCAGCAGCGGCACAATAAACCACCACGACAAAAAAGAGCCTGCACAAATAATAGTTGTATATTTCAACCCGATAAGAAATCCTGTACCCAATAATATTGAGCCTGCGTTCATTTTAAATACAAACTTGTAGTTCGTGGCTAATTGTGTACCCCATTTGGTCATGGTTGAGGTTATGTTTTCCGCCCAAAATTGGAAGTGTGTCATTAAGAAATCGTAAATACCTCCAATGGCTCCGGATATTAATAATAATTTGGCTTGATTTCCGCCTTTTGCGCCGGAAACTAAAATTTCGGTAGTGGCAGTGGCTTCGGGGAAAGGGTATTTGCCGTGCATGTCAGAAACAAAATATTTCCTAAATGGAATGAGAAACAGGATTCCCAAACATCCGCCAAACAGTGAAGCTAAGAAAATTTGGAAGAAATTTACTTGAATTTGCGTGCCGAGTGTAGGATCGGTTTCTTTAATAATGTAGATTGCCGGCAGGGTAAAGATGGCGCCTGCCACCACTACTCCCGAACTTGCGCCGATAGATTGGATAATGACGTTTTCAGACAGCGCGCTTTTTCTTCGCGCCAGCGTAGCAACACCAACTGCGATAATAGCAATAGGAATTGCAGCTTCGAATACCTGCCCAAAACGCAAACCGGAGTACGCAGTTGCAGCAGAAAAGATAATTGCCATTAAGATACCCCAAGTTACGGTCCATCCGTTTATTTCGGGGTATTTTTTACTTTCTAATAAAATGGGTTTGTAAGACTCGCCCGTCTTTAACTCAGAATAGGCATTTTCGGGCAGATGAATCTCTTGTTCTTCAATAGGTAAATGTGTTTCACTCATAGAAAATGGAATTTAAAAGTTTTGCGCAAAGAAACAAAAAAAAACAGTTGGATAACAGAAAATAATAACATATCCTTTTTTATCATAGAAAACAATAGATTATTAATAACTATATTTAATATGTGTTTTATGCATCAATATTTAATAAAGAGAAATTCTGTTTATTTGCAAAATATTTAAAAAAATTTATAAATAAAATTTTTATGCAAAAAATTAGATTAGGAATTGTTGGATATGGAAACGTTGGTCGTGGAGTGGAATATGCCATAAGTCAAAATGATGATTTGGAACTTGTAGCAATATTTACCCGTAGAAAACCTGAAGAGATTTCTACTGTAAATAAAAGTATTACAATTCACAAAATGGAAGAAATTTCAAACTATATCCATTCTATTGATACCATGATACTTTGTGGAGGATCTACTAGAGATTTACCTGAACATGCTCCTCATTTTGCTACAATGTTCAATTGTGTAGATAGTTTTGATAATCACTCTCGGATTCCTGAATATTTTGCTTTAGTGGATGAAAGTGCTAAAAAATCTAAAAAAATATCTATTATCTCAACTGGTTGGGATCCTGGATTATTTTCTCTGTTGCGTGTGTTAGGAATGGCATGTATTCCAGTAGGATGTGATTACACTTTTTGGGGAACAGGTGTTAGTCAGGGACATTCAGAGGCAATAAGAAGAATAGGTGGAGTTAAATATGCTATTCAATACACAATTCCAAATGACAATGCTGTTGCAGAAGTTAGAAAATGTACGAATCCTACACTTAACACAAGTCAAAGACATATTCGAAAATGCTTTGTTGTTGCCGAACATAATGCAGATTTAATTTTTATTGAACATGCCATCAAAACAATGCCACACTATTTTTTCGATTATGACACTCGAGTTCATTTTATTTCTGAAAAAGAGTTTTTAAGTGAGCATTCCAAAATGCCACATGGAGGAATTGTTTTCCGAACAGGTACTACAGGAAATGAGAATACAAACAAGCAACGCATGGAATTTTTGTTGCAATTGGAAAGCAATCCTGAGTTTACTGCCAATGTGATGGTGGCGTATGCTCGCGCTGCTTATCAATTGTATCTAAAAGGTGAAATTGGAGCAAGAACAGTTTTTGATGTCCCGATAGGATTATTAGTACCTAACCCAATGGAAGAATTGATGAAGATGGTGTTATGATTATTTTGTTGATATTATTTGGATGATAACAATCAGTCTAACTTCAAAACTGCCAAAAACGCTGATTGAGGCACTTCTACATTTCCGATTTGGCGCATTTTTTTCTTTCCTTTTTTCTGTTTTTCAAGAAGTTTTCGTTTTCGGGTAATGTCGCCACCGTAACATTTTGCAGTAACATCTTTTCGTAATGCTTTGATTGTTTCTCTTGCAATAATTTTGGTTCCTATTGCTGCTTGAATTGCGATATCAAATTGTTGTCTTGGAATTAGTTCACGTAGTTTTTCACATATTTTACGTCCAAATGGGTATGCATTATCCACATGAGTTAAAGAAGATAGTGCATCCACCGAATCGCCGTTAAGAAGGATATCTAACTTGACTAATTTAGCTGGTTTATAATTAGAGATATGATAATCAAAAGATGCGTAACCTTTCGAGATACTTTTTAATTTGTCGTAAAAATCGAAAACAATTTCTCCCAGCGGCAAATCAAAGGTTAGTTCTACTCTGTTTGATGCTATATATATTTGATTAAGAAGTGTTCCACGCTTATCTAAGCACAATTTCATAATAGAACCAATATAATCGGCTTTGCTGATAATTTGCGCTCTAATGTAGGGTTCTTCCACATGGTCAACGTTGCTGGGCGAAGGCATGCCTGAGGGATTATGCACTTCAATAAGTTCTTTTTTTGTAGTGATGACATTGTATGAAACGTTTGGAACTGTAGCAATTACATCCATATCAAATTCTCTGTCTAATCTTTCTTGAACGATTTCCATGTGGAGCAATCCTAAAAATCCGCAACGGAATCCGAATCCAAGCGCTGCCGAAGATTCGGGTACGAAAGTTAATGATGCATCGTTAAGTTGCAGTTTTTCTAACGATGCGCGCAGTTCTTCATAGTCATCGGCATCGGTAGGATAAATTCCGGCAAAGAGCATGGGCTTCACTTCTTCAAATCCGGAAATGGCTTTTTCGCAAGGATATTCTACGTGAGTAATCGTGTCTCCCACTTTCACTTCTACCGAAGTTTTTATTCCGGAAATGATATAGCCCACCATACCTGCCGTCATCTCATCGGAGGGATCCTGTTTTAACTTCAGAAATCCTATTTCATCGGCATGATACTCTTTTTCTGTGGCAACAAATTTTACAAAATCGTTTTTGCGTATTGAGCCATTAAAAATTCTAAAATAAGCAATAATACCTCTGTATGAATTAAAAACGGAATCAAAAATAAGCGCTTCAAGGGGCGCATCGGGATCTCCTTGGGGATGAGGGATGTGATGAATGACAGCATTTATAATCTCTTCTATACCTTGCCCTGTTTTTCCGCTGGCTTCTATAATTTCTTCTCTTTTACATCCTAATAAATCTACAATTTGGTCTTTTACCTCTTCAGGCATGGCAGCAGGCATATCCATTTTATTAAGAATGGGTATTATTTCCAAATTATGGTCAACGGCTAAATACAAATTAGAAATGGTTTGCGCTTGAACGCCTTGCGTGGCATCAATCAATAGTAACGCACCTTCACAAGCAGCAATAGAACGAGAAACTTCGTAAGAAAAATCTACATGTCCGGGAGTATCAATCAAGTTGAAAATATAATCTTCCCCATTGTGATTATAATCCATACGGATGGCATGACTTTTAATCGTAATACCGCGTTCTCGTTCCAAGTCCATACTGTCTAACACCTGATCTTGAAAATCACGTTCACTGATTGTGTTTGTAAATTGCAATAATCTATCAGCTAATGTACTCTTACCGTGGTCAATATGAGCGATAATGCAAAAATTTCTTATATTCTTCATAGCGGGCGCGAAAATATAAAAAATAGTTTTTAGTTATTAATGCCTGAAATGCCTCTTTCCTGTAAAAACCATACTTATTCCTAATTCGTTGCAGGCTTTAATGGAGTCTTCATCGCGAACGGAACCGCCGGGCTGAATGATGGTAGTTATTCCATAGTTATACGCCATTCTCACCACGTCATCAAAAGGGAAAAAGGCATCGCTGGCAAGCGCGATTCCTTTATTAAAACCGGCTGATTTTGCCTGTTCAAAAGCAATATGCGCCGCCCCTACCCTGTTCATTTGTCCAGCGCCAATGCCCACCGTGTGTTTATCCTTTGCCAAAGTTATGGCATTAGACTTCACATGTTTACATACTTTCATGGCAAACAATAAATCGTTCATCTCAGACTCGGATGGGCTTTTTTCTGTAACTACTTTACATTCGTAATCTTGTATTGTTGCGCTATCAGAATCTTGAACTAACAATCCTCCATTTACGCTCAATAACACATTTTTATCTTCATGATTACGGGAAATATCAAAAGTCATTAAACGGATATTTTTCTTTGCGGATAAAATCTCGAGCGCTTCTTCGGTAAATGTTGGGGCTAAAATAATTTCTAAAAAAACATTTTTCATTGACTCGGCAGATGTTTCGTCAATAGTTTGGTTGGTTGCTACAATTCCTCCGTAAATAGATACAGGATCGGCATCGTAGCAACGTTGCCATGCTTCCAGCACATTATTTCCAATTCCCACGCCGCAAGGGTTTTTATGTTTTACTGCCACTACCACAGACTCATCTGCAAATTCTTTTACAATATTCAATGCCGCATCTCCATCTTGAATATTATTGTACGACAACTCTTTCCCATGCAATTGTTGGGCAAATGCCATAGAAAATCCTTGCGGTTTTCCTGCATAGAAACACGCTTTTTGGTGAGGATTTTCTCCATAACGAAGCGACTGTTTTTTGGTAAAAGTTACGGTAAAATTTTCCAACTCCGTTTCTCCAATTTTCTCGGATAAATATCCGGCAATAGTGGCATCGTAGGCTGCGGTGTGTCGAAACACTTTTGCCGCTAACTTTTGGCGTGTTTCAAAAGTGGTATCACCGTTGGTTTTTATCTCCTCTATCACTTTTTGGTAATCGTTGGTATCACAAATTACGGTAACGAAAAGGTGATTTTTTGCTGCGCTGCGCAACATACTCGGACCACCGATGTCAATATTTTCAATCGCTTCTGCAAAGGATACATTTTCTTTGGTTATGGTTTCTTTAAAAGGGTAAAGATTTACCACTACCAAATCAATCATATCTATTTGATTATCTTTTGCCTGTGCAATGTGGTTTTCATTATTTCTCAGGCATAGCAAGCCGCCGTGTACTTTGGGGTGTAATGTTTTTACGCGTCCATCCATAATTTCAGGAAATCCTGTTACCTCATCAATCATCGTTACGGGAATACCGTTGTCGTGTAACAGTTTATAAGTACCTCCTGTAGAGATTATTTCGTAATCAAATTTCATGAGTTGTTTTACAAACTCTAATAAACCTGTTTTGTTGCTCACACTAATAAGGGCTTTTTTCATGAGTTATAATATTTGAAAATATATTGAGTTGAAATGATTGCAAAAATAGCAAAATAACCTTAAGAATTGCGTTTTTATTTTTCACCTCCAATGTTTTTATTTTTTCTTCGGAATTTTTTTTCAAAAATTTTTATCCATCAGTGTGTAATTTCAAAATTTCATATTAATTTGCAGTATCAATTTATTTATTAATTAAACATTCACATTTATGAAAAATTTTCTATTGATTACATGTATTATTGTAATGGGTTTCTCTGTTGTAGCACAAGAAGAAACAGATTCTCAAATCTCGTCCAAAAAAGAGAAAAAAGAAAAATTCTTATTGCCCGAAAAAGGAGAATGGGCTATTGGAACCGATTTTGTACCTATTTTACGCACCTTGGGAACCGTATTTTGGGGCGAAAGCGAACCCATGGGATTTCAAGGAACACCCTATCCATTTTCTTACAAAAATGCAAATCCCAATGTATCTCTTATGGTAAAATATATGGCAGGCAAAAAATGCGCCATAAGAGCTAATCTGGGAATAGGAATACATTCTTTCACTTCAGTATCCGACAGTATCCCCGATGACGCCGCTATTATGAATGACGCGACTTCTAATGCAAAAGTTGTGGATAAAATGACAGGAAATAAATATAGCGTAAATTTATCCTTAGGCGCAGAATACCGCGTAGGTAAAAAAAGAATTCAAGGTATTTTTGGCGGCGACCTCCTGTTCGGAATAGCCGGCGGTAGCAATACGTACAAATTCGGAAACGAAATGACCGAAGATAACCAAACTCCTACCTCTTTTTCACAAACTGTTTATACAAATACGCATACCAGCCCTTATTCAAGAATATTATCCTCTAAATATGATGGCGCTATTGCTGTGGGATTACAATTAACCACCGGAGTTGAGGTGTTTGTTGCACCTAAAATATCATTAGGCGGTCAAGTAAATCTTTCTTATGTGTTTATGTATAATTCAAGAAACACAATCAAATATGAAGGATATAACGGAGATACCCAACAAGTAGAAAAAGGAAAGGAAAAAAGAACGCAACCTACCTGGTCGCACGACTTTTCTACCAATAATGTAGGCGCTTCGTTGTATATGCTGTTCTATTTTTAAGGTTTTAAATGAAGATGTAATTTAAAAATTTCATATTCAGTTGTAGTATTTTTTTACTCTATATGAAACCCTATTTTACATCACTCTTTCTTCTTAACATTGTTCTTTTTTCTTATATAGAAAAAACAGAATGCCAGTCTTTTAATATTGAAAAAGAGGCAAATTGGGCAGTGCAGCAATTAGAAAAGATGACGCTGGAGGAAAAAATTGCGCAAATTATTTTTATTCGTATCCATTCTAATCGAGATGCCCAATATAATGCTCAAAAAATTAAAGAGATAGAAAAATATCAGCCGGGTGGAGTCTGTTTTTTTCAAGGCGGTCCCGTGCGCGAAATTAATCTCACCAACAAAATTCAAGCGGTAAGCAAAATTCCCTTGTTGGTCTCCATGGATGCCGAATGGGGCGTGGCGATGCGCTTAGACAGCGCGCCCGCTTTCCCGCGACAAATGACCTTAGGCGCACTGCCTCCTCAATACAATAATCTCATTTATGAAATGGGAAACGTTGTCGCAAATCAATGTAAACTTTTGGGTGTGCATCTAAACTACGCCCCTTGCGTGGATGTGAATAATAACGCTAAAAATCCGGTCATTAACAGCCGCTCGTTTGGAGAAAATCGTGAGCAGGTAGCCGAAAAATCGTTGCAATATCTGCACGGAATGCAAGATAATGGATTGATTGCCTGCGCTAAACATTTTCCCGGACATGGCGACACCGAAACCGACTCCCACTACGGATTGCCTGTTATTCTTAAAACAAAAGAACAACTTTTGGAAACCGAACTCTATCCTTTTCAAAAAATGATTGAAAACGGATGCGAAATGATTATGGTCTCTCATTTAAACATTCCTGCATTAGACCCAGCGCCCGGGTCAATCGCCACAACTTCATCTAAAATTATTACTGATTTGCTCCGTAATGAGATGAAATTCAACGGAATTATTATCACAGACGGTATGGAAATGGAGGGATTGCGAAAAACTTACCCCAAAGGCGCAGACGCCGAAATTAAATGCCTGAATGCAGGTATTGATGTATTATTACTACCAAACGATTTAAACGTAATTATTCCTTTATTAAAAAAAGCAGTAGAAACCGGTGAAATCTCTGAAAAAAGTATTGATGAAAAATGCTTGAAAATACTCCAATTGAAAGAAAAATGGGGAATTACCAATTTTCAATTCTTAAATTCAAATAATGCAGTAAAAATATTGAATGGCGAAAATGTTAATCTGTTAATTAAAGAGTTAGAATCTAAAACATTAACATTAGTAAAAAATGATAACAACACTTTACCGGTAGGAAAAAATGAAAAAACGTCTCTCTTATTTATTGGAGATGCTGAAAACGAATTGTTTACAAAAAAAATATCGCAAGAGTTTGGGTTATCTTTCATTAAAGTTAACAAAACAATAAAAAAAGAGGATTTTTCTGCAACGTTGGCAAAATTTTCAAAATATGATAAAATCATTGTAATTTATCTCAGTACGAATCAAAATCCTGCAAAAAACTATGGAATTACGCAAGAATCTGTAGCTTTTTTAGAAACTCTATCAAAAACAAAAAAAGTAGTCTTATCGCTGTTTGGCAATCCTTACGCATTGGCTCAGTTTAAGACATTAAATAGATTTGACGCAGTGATAGTGGGGTATCAGCGCACAGAAAACAGCACACGTGCCGCTCTGCAAGCCATTTTTGGAGAAATCCCATTGGAAGGCGTATTGCCTGTTTCCGTTTTAGAGTATAAATCTGTAATTGAACAGAATGCAGGAAGTAGCATACAGCATGCAGAAAAATCATCATCAACCTTATTTTCCTCAGTTGAAACTGACGACACAAAAATAGATCAAATCATTGAAAAAGGGATTAAAGAAAAAGTGTTTCCGGGGTGCCAAGTTTGGGGTTCTAAAAATGGAAAAAATTTGTTTGTAAAAAATTATGGCACAACCGATTATAATGAAGCAAATCCGGTTACTTCGCAAACTTTGTATGATGTAGCTTCCATTACCAAACCTCTTGCTACCAATTTGGCAGTGATGAAGTTATATGATGAAGGAAAATTTTCTTTGAAAGATACTATTGGAAAATATGTTTCATGGGTAAACGGAAGCGATAAAAGCGGCTTGCGTATAGAAGAACTGCTTACGCATACTTCAGGGTTGCAGGCGTTTATTCCTTTTTATAAAAATCTGTTGGTAGATTCATTACAGGAAATTTATTTGAATGATATTGAAACAGAAACTTTTAATATTCCGGTGGCAAAAAATCTATTTCTCAATCACGACTATCAAGATACCGTTAGAAAAATAATTTGTGATAGCGAATTGAAGCCTAAAAAATACTTATACAGCGATTTAGGTTTTCTATTATTGAAAGAGATGATCGAAAATATTACGCAAACTTCTTGTGAAGAATATCTAATTTCTCAATTTTACGAACCCTTGGGATTGAAAGATTCTTATTTTAATCCGGCAATAAAAGGAATTGAATTAGAGAGGATTGCGCCAACGGAAAACGACATTGAATTTCGCAAACAGGTGGTGCAAGGTTACGTTCACGACCAAACTTCTGCTTTGTTTGGCGGGTTTGCCGGAAATGCAGGACTCTTTTCCACCGCGCATGATTTTGCCATTATTTTAGAAATGTTGATGAATAGTGGAAATTATGATGGAAAAAGGTACTTGAGTGAAAAAACGGTAAAATTGTTTACCTCACCATATTCTTGCAACGGAAGCAAGCGGCGCGCTTTGGGATTTGATACACCGAGTTCGGAAAAACCATCCGATATTTTACCTCCCAAAGCAAGTTCTAAAACATTTGGACATCAAGGATTTACAGGAACAGTATTTTGGTGTGATCCAGAGAATAAATTAATTTATATCTTTTTATCCAACCGCGTGTATCCTGATGTTGAACCTAATTTACTTTCTAAAAGCAAAATCAGGTTATTGGTGCATGAGAAGATATATGAGAAAAAATAATCTGATTTATTGTCAGATTAAAATCATCTTCTTCCCGAATACACTTTTACCGCTTCCGCCAAGCACTCCATTGCTTCTTTCAAATCATTCACATTCAATACATAACTAATTCGTACTTCGTTCACAACGGGCGCGGGGTAAGAATAGAAACCGGTTGCAGGCGCCAGCATTACAGTTTTACCATTGTAATTAAAAGATTCTAACAGCCATTGGCAAAATTTGTCGGCATCGTCAATAGGGAGGCTTGCCACAGCGTAAAATGCACCTTTAGGATTT
This sequence comes from Lentimicrobiaceae bacterium, assembly GCA_009776395.1. Classification (GTDB taxonomy): domain Bacteria; phylum Bacteroidota; class Bacteroidia; order Bacteroidales; family WCHB1-69; genus WRNX01. The sequence continues at coordinate 12,352 of WRNX01000009.1, read as the reverse complement.
GGACAAAAGCATCCGGGCATTTTATTAATGGCATCTACCACACAATTTCTCCTTGCAACATATTCACGAACTACTTCATCAAAATAAGATTGCGGAGTTTCGCAGGCAGCTTCTCCGAGAATTTGTCCATAAGTAGGCGGACTCAAACGGGCTTGAGCAAATTTCAAGGCAGTAGCCATTACTTCTTTATTTTTAGAGATAAAACAGCCCACGCGCACGCCACACGCACTATAACGTTTTGAAACGGAGTCCATTAATACTACATGTTGATCAATATGTTTGAGTTCCATAACAGAGAAATGTTTTTCGCCGTCGTAGCAAAACTCTCTATAAACTTCATCGGCGAAAAGAAAAAGATCATATTTCTCTGCTAAATGACCTAATTTTTCAATCTCCTCTTTCGAGTACAGGTAGCCTGTAGGGTTGTTAGGATTGCAAATCATAATTGCCTTTGTTTTTGGCGTAATAATTTTTTCAAATTCTTCAATTTCGGGTAAAGAAAATCCGGTTTTAATAGAAGAAACAATGGGTTTAACTTTCACGCCGCAAGAAATAGCGAAACCGTTATAGTTTGCATAAAACGGTTCAGGTATTATTACTTCATCTTCGGGGTTTAAACATGTGTTAAAAGCAAACAAAATAGCCTCGGAGCCACCGTTGGTGATGATAATCTCATCAGGTGTAATATCAATTCCTACTTTTTTGTAGTACTCTACTAATTTTTTACGATAGCTCAAATTACCTGCCGAATGGCTGTATTCAATTACTTTTAAGTTGTTGTTTTTTACTGCGTCTAACGCACATTTTGGGGTTTCCACATCAGGCTGTCCAATGTTTAGGTGAAAAACTTTTACCCCACGTTGCTTTGCAGCATCTGCAAAAGGAACTAATTTACGAATGGGGGAGGGGGGCATCACTTGCCCTTTTTTTGAAATTGTTGGCATAAATATTAGTGGTTAGTTATTAATAATTTGTGATTAATGGATTTAAGATTTAATTCGTAGTTCGTAATTGACTACGCTTCATCTATCTCGTCTTTAAGACGTTCCGTTATGAACTGTCTTCGGTCATCATCATTTTTTCCCATGTAAAAATCAAGCATATTCATTACATTAGTTGTTTTATCTAACACAACAGGATCAGCACGCATATTCACTCCAATAAAATTCTTAAACTCAGAGGGATCAATTTCGCCTAATCCTTTAAAACGCGTAATTTCCGGCTTATTCCCTAATTTTTCGATAGCAATTATTTTTTCTTCATCAGAATAACAATAAATAGTTTCTTGCTTATTTCTAACTCTAAATAATGGAGTTTGAAGAATATACACATGACCGGATTTTACTAAATCGGGATAATATTTTAAGAAAAAAGTCAATAATAGCAATCGAATGTGCATTCCATCGTCGTCGGCATCGGTAGCAATAATAATATTGTTGTATCTTAAACCATCCAAGCCATCCTCAATATTAAGAGCCGCTTGTAGCAGGCTAAGTTCTTCATTTTCATATATTTTTTTTTTAGAAATTTTTAATGTATTCAGTGGTTTTCCTCTCAAACTAAAAATTGCCTGTGTATTGACGTCTCTTGAAGGAGTTATAGATCCTGTTGCAGAATTTCCCTCTGTAATAAAAATTTGGGTTTCAGTTCCGTGAAGATCATTGGTGTTAAAGTGGTATCTGCAATCGAGCAATTTACTATTATGCAAGCTTACTTTTTTTTGTACTTCTTTAAAACTTTTTTTAATACCTGCAATCTCTTTTCGTTCTTTTTCCGATTCTAATATTTTTTTCAAAATAGCGTCTGCAACGTCGGAGTTCATGTGAAGGTATTTGTCTAAAAGTCTGCCAACCATATCATTCACATAATTGCGTATAGTTTGCCCGCCTGGTTCCATATATTGTGATCCCAATTTGGTTTTGGTTTGCGCTTCAAAGGTGGCATTTTTTACACGAATAGAAAGCGCTGATACTATTGAATTTCTTACATCATTGGGTTCAAAATCTTTCTTATAAAACTCCCTCACTGTTTTCACAATTGCTTCCCGAAAAGCCTGCTGATGAGTTCCGCCATATATGGTATATTGACTGTTTACAAAAGTATAATATTCTTCGCCATAGTTTCTGTTTGTATGCACCAAAGCGCATTCAAAATCATTCTCTTTTAACAAAATAGGTTGATAAAGCGCTTCGGAGGAGAGGTTGTTGTTAATTAAATCCAATAAACCGTTTTTTGACATATATTTTTGCCCATTACAACTGATAGTCAACCCTCTGTTTAAATATACATAATTCCACATCATTTTTTCGATATGTTCGTTATACCAATGGAAATTAATGAATAATGCTTTATCTGGAGTAAAAGTGATAATAGTTCCATTTGCTTCTTTTGTGGATTCAATATTGTTTTCCACCAATTTAACACCTTGAGAAAACTCGGCGCTTTTTTGTTTACCGTCTACAAAACAATGTACTTTAAAAAAGGAAGAAAGTGCATTTACGGCTTTTACTCCTACGCCGTTCATGCCAATGGCTGTATCGTAGGCTGTGCTGTCGTCAAATTTTCCTCCCGTGTTAATTTTAGAAACACAATCCACCATTTTTTTTAGTGGGATGCCACGCCCATAGTCGCGCACGGAAACTTTATCTTCTTTTATGGAAATCTCAATAGTTTTGCCAAAACCGCGCATAAATTCGTCAATGCAGTTATCTAATACTTCTTTTAGCAGAACGTATATGCCGTCATCGTGCGATGAGCCGTCTCCTAATTTTCCAATATACATACCGGGACGTTCACGAATATGCACATTCCAATCTAACGACTTTATGCTATCTTCCGTATAATTAGACATGTAGAGAAAATTATATTACAATTATTAAATTGTTTAAAAAAAATTATTAAAACTAAAACCTCATTTCCAACTAACCACTAATCACTAACCACTAACTACTAACCACTAACTACTAACCACTAATCACTAACCACTAATCACTAACCACTAATCACTAACCACTAATCACTAACCACTAATCATTACCCGTTAAACACCTTATCTAACCCAACTCCGCGCACTTGCGCCACGCTGTAAGCATCGCGCATTTGCGCCAACGCATTAATAGTAGCTTTTACTACGCTGTGAGGGTTCGATGAGCCTTTCGATTTGGCTAATACGTTGTGAACGCCAACGCTTTCAAACACGGCGCGCATGGCTCCGCCGGCAATAACTCCTGTACCGGGCGCGGCAGGTTTCATAAATACCAACGACCCGCAATATTTACCTTCTGCGGCATGCGGAATAGTCTTTTTATATACAGGTACTTGAATGAGATTTTTCTTGGCATCGTCAATCCCCTTTGAGATTGCGGAAGAGACTTCTTTTGCTTTTCCCAATCCAAACCCGATGATTCCGTTTTCATTACCTACCACTACGATAGCAGAGAAACTGAATGTACGTCCCCCTTTGGTAACTTTGGTTACTCTGTTCACTGCAACTAAACGATCTTTTAATTCAATATCGGTTGCTTTTATTCTTTTAATTTTTAAACTTGACATAACTGTTTCTCCTTATTTTTAGAAAATTAAACCACCTTCTCTTGCGGCGTCCGCTAAAGATTTTACTCTACCATGATATAAATAGCCATTTCTATCGAAAACTACGGTAGTGATACCGGCTTCTTTTGCTTTTTCGGCTATTAATTTACCTACCATTGCCGATTTTTCGGTTTTGGTTCCTTTTTGATCGCGAATATCAGTAACTGCTGATGAAGTAGATAGCAAAGTAACGCCCGCATTGTCGTCAATTAATTGCACATAAATATCGCGGTTACTTCTATAGACCGTCATTCGTGGACGGGACTGAGATCCGTGAACCGTTTTACGGATTCTCATTTTTATTCTGTTGCGTCTAAATGTTTTTCTGTTAAATGCCATAATGTTCTAAACTTTATGAGGATGTGTTTAATAATGATTTTATTTTTCGGCAGATTTACCGGCTTTTTTACGTACAATTTCGCCTGCAAAACGAATACCTTTTCCTTTGTAAGGTTCAGGTTTACGATAGGAGCGAATTTTATTGGCTACTTGTCCCAGCAATTGTTTATCAATACCGCGTAAAATGATAATGGGGTTTTTACCTTTTTCATTTATGGTTTCAACGGTTATTTCGGGGCAAAGGGCAAAGAGCAGATTGTGAGAATATCCCAAACTCATTTCCAACATATTGCCGGGTTTTGCTTCGGCTTTGTATCCCACGCCTACTAATTCCTGTTTAATTTCAAATCCTTCCGAAACGCCTTTGATCATGTTTGCTAACAACGCTCTGTAAAGACCGTGCATTGCTCTGTGGCGTTTTTGTTCGGTAGGACGTGCGAGGGTTAATTTGCCCTCTTCAACAGTAAAGGTGATGTCGCCATCAACAAACTGTTTCAGTTCGCCTTTCGGACCTTTTACGGTAACGATTTGGCTTTTTTCATCTCTTTTAATTTCAACGCTTTGAGGAAGCGTAATGGGTAATTTTCCTATTCTTGACATGATTTTTTCCTCCTTTTAACTAACATAACAAATTACTTCGCCGCCCACATTTTGTGTTTTGGCTTCTTTATCGGTCATCATACCGTTTGAGGTAGAAACGATGGCGATTCCCAAGCCGTTCAATACGGATGGCATTTCGCTAACGCCCACATACTTGCGAAGTCCTGGGCGACTCACACGTTTCAATGTAGTGATTGCCGATTGTTTGGTACTTGGATGATATTTCAACGCGATTTTAATGATACCCGGAAAAACATCATCTTCAAATTTATAATTTAATATGTACCCTTTTTCGAACAATATTTTGGTTATCTCTTTTTTTGTTTTTGAGGTAGGAATTTCAACTACCTTATGATTTGCCGCAATTGCATTACGCACTCGGGTCAAATAATCTGAAATCGGATCTGTATTCATTTTTAATAGTTATTAGTTATTAGTGATTAGTGATTAGTGATTAATAATTAATAATTAATTCTTAATTGTTTACCAACTTGCTTTTCTAACACCGGGGATAAGTCCCTGATTTGCCATTTCTCTAAAATTGATACGGGAAATACCGAATTGTCGGATATATCCTTTGGGGCGTCCTGTAAGTTGGCAGCGGTTGTGCAAACGGATAGGATTGGAGTTAGGGGGTAATTTTTGCAACGCGATAAGCGCTGCTTCTTTTGCTTCATAATCATTGCCGTTGATAATTTTCTTCAACTCTGCACGTTTGGCAGCGTATTTGGCAATTAATTTTGCTCTCTTTACTTCTTTTGCTTTTAACGATTCTTTTGCCATATCTTATTTTTGATTTTTAAAAGGTAATCCAAATTCTTTTAACAATGCCAAACACTCTTTGTCGTTTCTTGCTGTGGTAACGAAAGTGATATCCATACCATTAATTTTAGCCACTTTATCAATATCAATTTCGGGGAATATGATCTGTTCGGGAACGCCGAGCGTGTAGTTTCCTCTGCCGTCGAAGCCTTTATCGCTAATGCCTCTAAAATCGCGGATACGCGGAATAGAGACAGAGATAAGTCTGTCTAAAAACTCATACATTCTTTCTCCGCGCAACGTAACGCGAACGCCGATAGGCATTCCTCTACGCAGTTTGAAGTTTGATACGTCTTTCTTTGATTTGGTAGAAACTGCTTTTTGACCTGCAATCAGTGTCATTTCATTAACGCCAACATCAATTAACTTTTTGTCAGCGATGCCGAATTTTCCAAGTCCTTGATTTAAACAAATTTTGGTTAATTTAGGGACTCTCATCACGGATTTGAATCCAAACTGTTCTTTAATAGCGGGAACAACTTCTTTGTTGTATTTTTCTTTAAATCTGGGTGTGTACATTACTTGATCTCCTCTCCTGTTTTTTTAGAATAACGAACTAATCTTGCTTTGTCGCCCACTTTTTTGGGTTCGCTTAATCTACGTCCGATTCGCGTAGCGTTTCCTTTGTTATCTACTACCATAAGGTTTGAGATGTGGATAGGAGCTTCTTTTTTCACGATGCCTCCTTTTGAATTTTTGGCGCTGGCTTTGGTGTGTTTATGCACCATGTTCGTGCCTTCTACTAATGCCCGATATTTGTCCACGACTACTTCGAGCACTTTTCCCTGTTGCCCTTTCGAATCGCCGGCAATTACCTTTACAGTGTCGCCTTTCTTAATGTGAATTTTCATTTTTCTTTTTGTTTTTTGTTAATAATCAATTGGTCTTTGTCAATTGTACAATAAAAATTTCCCTATTTTTTGGGGGCGCAAAAATATAAAAATTTTAATATGAAAGAGAACACCTTTTTTCAATTGAATTAAAGTTTATCTTTGCACCAAAAAAAATCAAAGTATAAATGAGTAACATAACATAAAACTCAAAAACATGAAAAAAAACATATTCAATATTTTAGTAAAAATTTTATATCTATTTTTGTTTCTTATTGTAGCCTGCAATCCGTCCAACCGTTCGCAACCTGTTATTGAAATTCAAGAAACAGTGGAATTTCCCATTGGTTATATTGCCCAGTCTATTGGTACAAATTTATTCGATTTAAATGAATTGTATCCGATACAAGAATTATTTCTGGATAATTTTATGCAAATGCACACGCAATATGAAGGAACTAGTCCTACCTTGACTACAAATTTTCCAGACGAATGGGGCGTTGTTATTGTGGAACGATTGCCTGAAGGACATGAACTCTTCCAAATACAATCTCTTAATAGGGAATGGGTATATTTAGTGATTACTTCAGGATATGGTAATCAAAGAATTGTAGATATACTCCCTGTTGCTATAAATTTAGTAAACCAATCAAACGAAATTCGTGAAACTGAAATTTGGACTACCGAAAGAGAACCCGACAACACATTTACTGTTACCAAAAAATATGAATGGGTACGTTCCATTGAAAATATTACTCAGAAAGAATATGATGATAATCCCCAAGATTTTTTACGTAAAAAATTAGTTATCGAAAAATATATCATTAACGATTTCTGTCGCTTTGAAAAAATTGTTTCGGAAGATATTCCCGATTACTCTGCTGTTATTTTCTATTATCAAGATGAAAAACCTGAAGACTGGGAAGAAAATGTTCAGAGATTGCAGGCTTTTTGTGAAGATTATTCAATACTGTTTGTTGAAGCAAGTAAAAATTTCAATCAAGTAGCCTTATTCGATTATAAACTCAACTATGTAACTACATTTGATATTTCGCCTTATATGGACCTGCAAGAAGGGATTATTATTATGAAAAAAGACGAAAAACCAAAGAGCGCACCTTGCGGAAGTTATGAAAGAATGAAAATAGAAATAAAGCGTTATTTTAAAATTGTGGAAACTTAAAGTTCTAAGAAGTAATGCTATATGAAATAATGCTGATATTATTATACTTTTATATACAAGAGATATAAATTTCATTAACTTTTTTTGTTATGTCTTGAATAGAAAATTTTTCTAATTGTTTGGATCTATGCCCGTTTAATTCTGTAACGGTTTTTTTATCATTTAATAACAGATTTATTTTAGATGCAATATCTTCAATATTATAAGGATCGAAATAGAGGGCTGCATCTCCTCCCACTTCGGGCATGGAAGATAGATTGGAAGTGGCTATGGGAGTCCCTACTGACAGTGCTTCTAAAATTGGAATTCCAAATCCTTCAAAAACAGACGGATAAACAAAAGCCGAAGCAGCAGCATAAAATGCGGGAAAATCTCTAAATGGTACATCGTGCAATAATTTTACTCGATGACTTAGATGATTTTCTTTTATATAATGTTCAATATCATTAATATACGATGTTCTTCTCCCAATGGCAACTAATGAAATTTCATCGTCTAAACAGGGTAATGCTTTTACTAAATTTAATAAATTTTTTCTTGTTTCAATAGTTCCAATATTTAAAATAAACTTTTTTGGAATATCATATTTATTAATAATTTCATTATCTATTTGTGAAGAAAAGAAAATGGGATCGCAACTTTGATATACAATTTCTATTTTTTTCGGATCTGCGTTTAGAAAATGGATGCAATCATCAGCAGTTTGTTTACTTATTGCAATAATTTTATCAGCATTTTTGCAAGCGTGTTTAAACTTTTTTTCATACATTTTTCTATCAATTATCGCATAAAATTCAGGATAACGCATAAAAATAAGGTCGTGTACAGTAACCACTTTTGGCATTTTGAGTGTTGAAACAGGTAATTCTCCGCTCAATCCATGAAAAATATCAATATTTTGAGTATTAATTTCTTTTGCTATGAGAAAAGAGCGCCAAAAAGCAGAAGGAAAACATGATGCAATCCCTATTTGTGTAAAAATTTTACAATTGTCCTTATCTGCAAAATTGTGCAACGTATGGGGTTTGTATTTTGGGGTAAAAAGAAAATATTGATTTTCGCTATATAATTCAGACAAAGATTGTATTAGTAATCTACTATAATTACCCAATCCGGCATAATTATGAAAAGCCCTTTTAGCATCGAAACCAATTTTCATTTCACATTATCTTTTTTGACTAAATAAAAAATCTTTTTCATCTTTTGATAACGATTCATATCCGTTTTTTGAAATTTTATCTAATATGCGGTTAATTTTTTCTTCATTTTGTTTTTTTTGAAAATTATATTCGTCATCACTCATTGAACTGGGTTCGTATTGATAGTTTGAAGATATTGTGTATTTTTTGTTTTTTTTCTTTTGAATTGATGGCATTTTAAATTTAAAAAATCTGTTATTCTTGTTCCAGTACAGGATTAAGAAAAATCCAAACAGCATACCTCCGAGATGAGCAAAGTGCGCAATACCGTCTTGTGTTCCCGCTACGCCGTAAAAGAGTTCCATTGCACCGTAAATTATTACAAACCATTTTGCTTTTATGGGGAGTAAAAAATATACATATATCAAGTTGTTCGGATACATCATACCGAAAGCCAACAACAACCCAAACACTGAACCGGAAGCGCCCACAGTAACAGAATTTATGGCAGCGTTCAGTTTTCCCATTTCGCCAATATAGTTCTTGCCTTCGTTTAGTATTTGTGTTCCATTTTCGTAGATATACTGGAGATGTTCCACTGAAATATTTTGAGATAAAACATTAATTCTCAATCCAATTACAAGCAATTGAATCAATCCGGCGCCGATGCCGCACACCATGTAGTAGGTTAAAAACTTTTGTTGCCCCCAGGTATTTTCCAATGCTGCACCAAACATCCACAGGGCAAACATGTTGAAAAATAAATGTCCAAAACTGCCGTGCATAAACATATAGGTTACAGGCTGCCAAATTTCAAAATGTTGGGAGGTAAAGTAGTGTAGCCCTAATATTCCGGTCAAATCTATTCCTCGCGTTTGAAATACCACAGTTGCCAAATAGATAATAGCATTGATAATTAACAAGTTTTTTACAACGGGTGGTAACAAGGAATAATTTCGAAATCTAATTTCGCTCATTTTTTTCGTAATATAAATGTAGATAATACAAAACGATAAAAATAGAAAATATTATTATCTCTTCATGCTTTTCATTTAGTTTTATTAAAAATTAGGATTCAATGTATTGAACTACAAATACCAAGAAAAGAAAATAAAAATTATAACACTAATTCTTAAAAAAAAATCTTTACAATTCATAATTATTTTATATTTGCCAAAACTTATTTTTTTAAATCATTACAAATTAAATATCTTATTATGAAAAAGTTTACATTTTTAAAAACCGCTTTTTTAGGCGCAATCTTATTCTTTTTATGCAACGCTACCGCTTTCGCCCAATGTGACCTGTTTGAAGATTTCGAAAACCTCACGGGAAGCGCTGCTTATACAGGCAAAACAGTAACTACCCCCAATGGCGACTGGTGGATAGTTGGGTATTCTGCAATGGACAATAATGACAGACGCATAGGTGAGAAATCTATTCGTTTACGAGCAGGAAACAGTGATACGCTAAATGTAGTAACCGGCGAAGGTACCTACGGAGCTAATGTTGTGGAAATGAAATTTGATAAACCAAACGGCGTGGGAAAAGTAAATTTTTTCTACGGTTCATACAGTACTCATAGCGGCGGAATTGTTTCAGTAGAATATTCATCCGATGGGGGCGCAACCTGGATTAAACCGGAAAATAACTCGGTAACTTCTCCAGCATGGAATACTGTAGAAGAAATGTTAGAGTTTTCTGTAATAATTAATGTTCAAGGAAATGCCAGAGTCAGAATTATCAAGTACAAACAAACCGGTTCTACTTCAGTAAATGTAGATAATATTTGCATTACAGATTTCGATCCTGAAGGCTACGTAACTGCCCCTAAATTTGACCCGCCAGGCGGAAGTTATACAAACCCAATAAACGTAACTATCAGTTGTGCCACAGAGGGCGCTACCATCAGATATACCTTAGATGGAACTAACCCTAACGAAGATTCACAGGAATATACCACTGCTATACCTGTTTCCGAACAAACCACTATTAAAGCCAAAGCATGGAAAGAAGATATGGAAGAGAGTCCCACGAGTACCGCAACCTATATCTTCCCGCAAGGAATAACAACACTTGCCGAACTGCGCACATTAGCGCCAGACTATAACGCTGGAACCAATACCGGAACTACGGCATACATATATACCGGCGAGGCTGTAGTAACCCAAGTACAAGCATACAGAAACGTGAAGTATATTCAAGACGAAACCGCAGCCATGTATATCTATGACACAGAAGGAAAAATTCAAACAGGAGTAGAAGTAGGCGACAAAATTTCAAATCTAAGCGGAACCATGACCAACTACTTCGGTATGATTGAATTTATCCCTCTTGATGAATGTACGATTGTGGATTACTCGCAATCTAAAGTACCTGCCACTGTCATCACAGCATCTCAATTAAATAATGATTACGATAACCCAATTCAGGCAAAAGTGGTTACTATTAAGGATGTTATATATGTTCAAACAGGAAATTTTGAAAATGGTAAATATTATAATTTGAAAGAAAATAATGTAGAGTACGATTCAGTGGTATATACAGATAATTATGATACAGATTATATTGGAGACCCGATTCCTGCAATAGCGGTAAATATTAATGGCGTAATTAATTTTAAAGGTGGACAAGGCATAGAAACCAGAAACCGTATCGTTCCGTTGGATAAAAGCAACAATATTATATTAAACATTACCAATATCAATCCATCAGCCATTGCTTTAGCGCCCAATCCCGCTAACAGTTTCGTAAATATTATGGTTGATGCGCAGATGAAATTGGAAGTTTACAGTATCATTGGAAATCTTATTGCAGTGGAATATTTGTATGAAGGTAAAAACACTATATCCGTATCCGATTATTCTGCCGGTTTATATTTAGTGAAATTAACAGATGTTGATACCGGTCAATCGTTTGTACAGAAATTGGTAGTGCAATAGAGATTACATCTATAAAGAATGAAATCAATATTTAGGAGAAAGAAAAGACTTCCATAATAGTGTTTGAGACTATGACAGCACATAGATAGATAATTCTAAATAAGTGGTATGGTGATAATTAAGTTAGAATAAAATCTTAAAATAATGACTCGCGAAGAAATCAAGACCTATCTTCCACATAGGGAACCGATGCTTTTAATTGACGAAGTTCATATTGAACAAGATGAAAATGGAAACAATATTTCCAAAAGTACCTATTTTGTTACAGGATATGAATATTTTTTGGAAGGACACTTTCCTAATTATCCTGTGGTTCCTGGTGTCATTTTGTGCGAAATGATGGGGCAATCTTCTGCTATGTTGATGAAAGAGGAACTAATCGGACGTACGCCGTTTTTTACAGGAATGACAGATGTACGGTTCAAACGCCCTGCTGTTCCGCATGATACATTGGAAATTACGGCGCGTATTTACAATCGCCGCGCTTTAATATTTTTTGTGGATGCCTCTATTCAAGTTAAAGGGGAACTGTGCGCTTCGGGGAAGTTTACTTTTGCTTTAGTTGATAATAAGCGGTTGTAAAAAAAAGATATTATATATAAAATAAAAAAAGCCGAAAGTTTTTTCGGCTTTTTTATGCAAAAAACAAACAATACAAAACTTATGCGCCTAATTGCACTCTATAAAAGCAGCAACAAGTCAGGTTAGCGTCAGTTTGTTTGAGGTATTCGGCAACAGAAAGTTTATTGTCGCGGATAAATTCCTGGCTTAGCAAAGTATTTTCTTTGAAAAACTTATTTAATTTACCTTCTGCAATTTTTTCAATCATATTTTCGGGTTTTCCTTCTTGGCGGGTCATTTCGCGAGCCAATTCCAATTCATGGTCAATAGTGGCTTGCGGGGTTT
>WRNX01000008.1 GCA_009776395.1 Lentimicrobiaceae bacterium | reverse complement strand
AACTTTTCATTTTCAACATAAAATACACTTAACGGGCGCATGAGCGGCAACGAATCGTCCCATGATTTGAGCATATAAAATTGTCCGGGTAGAATATTTTCATCCTGTTTTGTTACTGTTAAATGAAAAATACCGGTGGCAATTTCCTTTTGTGCGATGATTTTTGAAGTATAAAATGGCATAAAAGAATTTCTTTGAATGAGTGCGCAAAGGTAAAAGATTTTTTGAAAGTATTGGATAGAATTAAACCTTTTGTTAATCTGCACAAAACTATGCTCGCAGTTACCAGCGGCGAACCATTAATGCGTAAAGATTTGAAACAGTGCGGAAAATAACCTTTTATTAAAACTTCCTTCCAAAGAGTTTCGCTCATTTTTGTACTTTTTCTCTATAAATTTTTGAAAAAAATTTATATCAGTCTTTGTGTAATTTAAAATTTTCATGTTTATTTGCAGTGTTAATTTTTTAAAATCTTTTATGTATGAAAAAACAACTATTTTTTTTAGTAATGTTGTTGTGTATTATGTGTTCATTTGTACATGCCCAACAACGTAAAGTCTTATTTGAAGAGTTTACCAGTTCTTCTTGCCCCCCTTGCGCCACCATGAATGCGTGGCTTAACCCATTATTGGAAACTAATGCCGACAAAATAGTGGTAGTTAAATACCAAATGAACTGGCCCGGTGTTGGCGACCCCTATTGCACATCAGAGGGATTGCAAAGAAGAGCTTATTATGCTTTAAACTCTGTTCCGTATCCTTACACGAATGGAGTTTTCACCAACAGTTCATCTGCAATTCAAAATGCTATCAATACAGGCTACGCACAACCAGCTCAAGCCGACATTACAGGAACTGTTAAAGTTACGGGAAATACTATTACGATTAGTGGTAGTGTAACACCGCTTATTTCAGGAAGCGGATATAAAATTCATATTTCCGTTGACGAAAAAATGACAAAAAATAATAAGACTACTAATGGCGAAAAGGAATTTCATCACGTAATGATGAAAATGTTTCCCAATGGAAATGGCACAGATGTAACATTAACAGCAGGTACCGCAATTCCTTTCAGTTACACTTACGATATGTCCTCAACTCATGTTGAAGAAATGGATGACTTGGAAGTAGCGGTTTTTGTGCAAAACACTTCTACCAAAGCCGTTCTCAATGCTGCTTATCTTGAAGACATTACCCCTGCGCCGCAAAATGTTACGGTAACCCAAGCAACAACAGACAGTAAAACTGTAAATATTACATGGGGAAATCCCCCAGCAGGCGCTGATGGATATAATATTTACAGAGATGGCGTAAAATTAAATAGTGCGCTTGTTACCACTACTTCCTATCAGGATGAAGCTCCTGAATATGGAAAAACTTATATGTATGCCGTAGAAATTATTGTAGATGGTGTAGCAGGATATAAAAAGTCAGATGAAGTTCTTATCAACGTAACTATTCCTGCCCCTTTCAATGTTACCGCTAAACAGATACGCGGATTGAATATGTTAGTTACTTGGGAACTCCCTGAAACAGAATATCCTGTAAAGTATTACATATATAGAAACAACGTAAATCAAAACCCTCAAACCCCTGTTTCAGAAACTACTTTCGAAAGCGTCGGGCTTACTTATAGAGAATATTGTTTTGAAATTGAACCTTTTGTTAATGAAATTAAAGGCGCTAGAACTAACAGTATTTGCATAACATTGATCAATATCCCTGCGCCCAACAATTTAAAAGCCGAACAGCTTTCCATCATTTCAAAAGAAGTACTGCTTACCTGGGGAGGATCAACATCAAATACCGCCGGATATAACATCTATCGAGATAATGTTAAAATCAATACCGAATTAGTTACTTCGCAAACCTATACCGATGCAGTTTTAGAATTAGATAAACTATATACCTATCAAATATTTGGCGTGGCTGAAACCGGCGCCGAAAGCGAAAAATCGGCAGGTGCACAAATTACACTATCCGATAAAATCCCCGTGCCGCAAAATGTGCAAGTAACAAATAATGACCTAAATGTAACTGTTTCTTGGAATGCTGTATCTATGAATATTGATGGATATAATATTTACAGAAATGATGAAAAAATAAATTCAGAGCCTGTTACTGAAATTAATTATTCAGATATTGTACCCGAAGAGGGTAATTATTGTTATAAAATAACTACTGTTTTGGAAGGTGTAGAAGGTGATAAATCCGACCCAAAATGCGAAAATATTATACTCGGAATCTCTGATATTGATAAAGATGCACTGTTTCTAATTTATCCCAATCCTGTTTCAGGTATATTGAATATTGATACAAAAGAAATAATTACTGACTGTAAAATATATAACAGTCAAGGACAATTAATTTACTCAAACCAAACAAACACTAAAGATATTTCCACAGAAAGTTGGGCTTCAGGCGCTTACATTATAAGTATTACTACTAATAATGGAACTGCCGAAAAAAGATTTGTAAAGAATTAATCTTGCTGCTTTACTCAATATATATAATTCCAAAACATTAGAACCGAAAAACAGATCCATAATTAATATGAAGATTGGTTTGTTTTTCGGTTCTTTCAATCCTGTTCACAACGGACACCTTTTTATTGCCCATTTTTTGAAACAGAAAAGGTTTTTTAATGAAATTTGGTTGGTAGTATCTCCTAATAATCCTTTCAAAAACAAAGAAGAACTTGCTCCCCAAAACCACAGATTAAATATGGTTAAATTGGCAATCAAAGATTATCCATACCTGATTGCTTGCGATGCTGAATTTTCGTTGCCCATCCCCTCATATACCATAAATACATTAAACTATCTTGAAAAACAGCATCCAAATAACAAATTCTCTTTGATTTTGGGCGCAGATAATATTAAAAATTTTCACCAATGGAAAGATTATGAAGAAATTTTAAAACGATTTACAATTTATGTTTATCCACGTAGTAATGATTCGTTAGAAAATTTGCCGCAACATCCGCATATTATTTATATTGATGCTCCCTTACTTCCTATTTCAGCAACAGAGATACGTTCATTATGGTTTCAAAAAAAAACGTTAACGGAGTATTTACCTGATTCAGTGGTAAAATATATTAAAAAAGTAGCACCTGATTTTTTTTCACCTTGACTAAAAAATAATGTTCTCTGTTAAACATGATATAATCAAGTACCTTATTGTAGAAATCGATTATAAAATCTAAATATTCTTTATCCTGCAATTTGGAAAAATAAAACAGCGCGAATAAAAAAAAAAATATCTTTGCTAAATATTTTAAATATAACTATAAACATATAAATCAATACATTATGAAGAAAATCAACATTGGTATTAACGGTTTTGGAAGAATTGGACGTTTAGTATTCCGCGCTTCCATGCAAAGAGATGACGTGCAAATTGTGGGAATTAACGATTTGCTTGACGTAAACTATATGGCTTATATGCTGAAATACGACACGGTTCACGGGCAGTTTAAAGGTGATGTATGTGTAAAAGAGGGTAAATTGGTGGTGAACGGACAGGAAATTCGTGTTACAGCAGAAAAAGACCCCGCAAATTTAAAATGGGGTGAAATAGATGCCGAATATGTAGTAGAATCAACAGGTTTGTTTTTAACTAAAGAATCTGCACAAAAGCATATTGATGCCGGCGCCCGCGTGGTAGTGATGTCTGCTCCTTCAAAAGATGATACGCCCATGTTTGTAATGGGCGTTAACCACAAAACCTACAACGGCGAAAATATTGTATCAAACGCTTCCTGCACAACCAACTGCTTAGCGCCTATCACTAAAGTTCTTCACGACAAATTCGGATTGTTGGAAGGGTTAATGACTACCGTTCATGCTACTACTGCTACTCAAAAAACAGTGGATGGTCCCTCTGCCAAAGATTGGAGAGGCGGTCGCGCAGCTTCAGGAAATATTATTCCATCCTCCACAGGAGCAGCAAAAGCCGTTACAAAAGTGATCCCCGAACTGAAAGGAAAACTTACCGGCATGTCGTTCCGAGTTCCCACTCTTGACGTTTCCGTTGTGGATTTAACCTGCCGACTTGAAAAAGCCACTACCTATGACGAAATTAAAGCCGCTATGAAGCAATCTTCCGAAAATGAACTTAAAGGTATTTTGGGCTATACCGAAGAAGCAGTAGTTTCTTCTGATTTTATTGGCGACCCCCGAACTTCCATTTTCGATGCAGAAGCAGGAATCATGCTAAATCCGAACTTTGTGAAAGTGGTTTCCTGGTATGACAACGAAATGGGATATTCTCATAAAGTAGTGGAATTGATTGTGTATATCAATAGTGTAAAATAAAGTTTTTACCTCTGATAAATTTATCCATTTTTTCCCTATCCCAAATTTTAGGGATATGAACATTTTTTCACTTTCTAGTATGAAAAAACTTTCCATGAACGAGCTAGGGCGAATTTCACCCACCGAATTTAAAACCATAGCAAAAATTCCCATTTTTGTTATTTTAGATAATATTCGGAGTATGAACAATGTAGGCTCTATTTTCAGAACTTGCGATGCATTTTTGATAGAAAAACTCTATTTGTGCGGAATTACTGCCAACCCACCCCATAAAGAGATCACAAAAACTGCCCTTGGTGCTACCGATTCGGTAGATTGGGAATATGCAGAAAATGTTGTAGATTTAGTGCAACAGTTAAGAAAGAATAATATCAAAGTGTATCTTATTGAACAAACTGATCAATCTATTCCTTTACAACACTTTCAATTTCCGGAAGAAAAAATTGCGATAGTTTTGGGAAACGAAGTATTTGGAGTTTCCGAAGATTTGCTCTCCATTTGCGATGGTGCCATTGAAATTCCACAACACGGAACCAAACACTCGCTCAATGTAGCTATTGCTGCCGGAATTGTGCTGTGGGAAGCGTTATCTCAATGAAAGACACGCTCATCTCTTTTCTTTCGAAACAATCCACATTAAAAAACAAAAGAAAAAGGCAAAATAGTTTAACCCTATAAAAGTTTCCCAATTCGCCTCCCCTAAATTTGCTACTAACATACTCACAAAGAATATCGTAATTAAAAAGGGATTGTTTTTTCTTTCTTTAAAGAACACCCAAAACAAAACACCCAAAATATACAAAGTTCCCCAAAAACCAAACCGAACCAAATAATTAAAATATTGATTGTGTGTGGACTGAATGTTAGAATACGTTAAATTTGATTCTGTTTCCAAAATAATTTCTTGATACACCTGAGGATTGTTTCCTAACCCTACCCCAAACCAAAATTTTTTTTGGATAATTTTTCCTGCTAAAACCACTAATTCTATTCTCTGAGCAAACGATTTTCCATTAGGATTTTTTGTAATTCTATATTGATCTATCTCCCAAATAGTTTCATAAATTCTGGGGTAAACACCCCATTTTTTTTCTGCATATATATAATTAGGTAACTCATTCTCAATATTTATGATATCTTTTTCAGAAAGTTGTGCAAAACCAGCAGCATCTTTAGTCAAGCCTTTGCTGGTCATATATCTTATAATTACACTATTAAGAGAATAGTTAAAAGCAGTTTTATCGTTATAAGGTCTTTTACTGCGTGCATTCCATAAAGGAATTAACTCTTCCTCACAAAGAAATAAACCCACATAATTTCCATTTTCTTTCATTTTATTTTCAAAATTATGTTCATATTTATTACCTTCAGCCGTATATTTCTCAATAGTATCGGGCTGATATTCCGTAGTATTATAAAACTTTTGAACACAATGAACGATATAAAAAACAGGAAGAAATATCATCAGTACAATCAAACTTAGAGAAATAAATTTTAAGAGTTTTGTTTTAATTTTATACATCAACAAAAACAACGCCGTAATCGAAATTGCCCCAAAATAGATATATCCATTAAACGATTTTAATGAAAATAAAATAATGATTAAGAATGTAATAAGAAGAAATAATAAGGTTTTTTTTAATAAAGATAATTTTCCGTATAAAATGAAATAAAAAATGAGCCATACCGAAAATGCGATTTGATACGAAAAAGGAATGTGATCAACCCATGTTACTGCTCTAAAATCAAAAAATTGAACAGTATCTAAAAATATTAATTTTCCAAAAGCCACTGTCGCTGCTATGGCAACAGAACCTATATAAATACATAGTAATCTGCAAGTTACCTTTTGTGAAACAGGGGAAGAGGAGCTTAGTACAAACGCAAAAATAAACCAGTACAAACTTTTATTAAATTCTTGTATTCCTATTGAAAAATTATGGGTAAAACAGAGACCAATTAAATATATTACAGGAATGCTTATGAGGAGTAGCGCACTTTTGTTGTGTATCAATCTGTTCCATTTTGTTTTATAATCTCCGGTGATGATCCAAACAATTAACAATGCAACCGCAGTGCAACTGATTAAAGCAATTGAGGTGGGTAGTGCTATGAGAAACGCAACCAATGATAAAAGATACAAATTTTCTTTCCAATTGGTTATTAATGAATTACAATATCTTTTAAACATTCTGAAACATTTATAACAATAGCGTAAAACAGGGTTAATTATTGTATAGATTTTTTAAATCATACAACGCTTTTAAATACTGTGTTTCGTGTACTATTTTTTGCGCTTTGGCGGCGTGTTCCATATTCATATCGCGCATTAAATCGCTAATGCTCAGTGTGCCGTTTTCGGTTTTTGCTTCAGAGGCTTTATAAATGGATTCCCGAAGATAAATAATCTCATCATCCGAACTCAATATTTTTCTATATTGTTCTGCTACTGCTTTTTGTTGTTTGAATTGAATAGTTTGAAGTAATAAAAACAGGTTTCTGTTTATTTCAATTTGTTTGATATTATTTTCAATGATACGTTTTTCGTTTTTGATAGTATAAAGATTTCCGAATCCCCAGTTCAACTGTATGCCTCCTATTGCGTAAGGTTTTAAATCTGTTTTAAACATATCTAATCCGGGGCGTGCAAAACCACCTTGCAGAAAAAATCCTATTTTAGGCATATTTTTAAATAGAATTTGCATATTTTGAACTTTTTGAGCAGTAATAGAAGCGTCAAAAAGTAACAATTCTAATCGGTTGTTTATCTCTTGTGTCATAATAATTTCCGGTTTTTGCAAAAGGATGTCAGGAGGTAAATCTTCTCCCATAAAAGCGGATAACATTGCTACGAAAGCTTCTCGCATGGTAGATAGTTGAATGATCTGTTGTTCTGCTGTTACCTGCTCCACTTTTACCGCGTCCATATCCGATTCATTGGCAAAACCTAATTCAACATAACTCGTAACCTTATCCAAATTTCGCTGCAACTCTTTCAAATTCACTTTTATTTGTTCTATTTGACTGTCGTACAATATGATTCCAAAAAAAAGATCATTTATTCTTCCTCTAACTGTATAAATATCTACTTTATTTTGCTTCCGTTGTACCTCAGTGGCGGCTTGAATTAATTTTTTCGTTGAACGGATTTGTCCGCCATCCCAAATGATTTGATTTAGTTGTAGATATGTTTGATATTGGTCTTTTGGCACCTCAATACTTAAATTGATAGGAGGCGGTAGCGATATATTGGGTGCATCTGTTTGCAGCGATGCTTTGCCATAGAGTTGAAACTGCGGAATCCATGCCCGAGAAATATTTTGCAGATTGTATTTTTCGCTCAAATTGATTAATTCTAACTGCTGAATGAGCGGATAATTTTTTTCTGATTTTTCGTAACACTCAGAAAGACTTAATGGTTGAGAGAAAAGAAAAAAAGGAGAGAGGGAGAAAAGAAATACATAAAACCTTATTTTAAAAAAATTCATTAGTAGCATTTTCATTATGTTATTTTTTCTACTGGATTAGTGAATCTTTTATTGCTGAAATCTGCTTCGCTAACGCACTATCAATTTCTTCCGCTTTTTCAATATTTGTTAACGGTGTGTATGCTGCAAAATAGTACTTAATTTTAGGTTCTGTTCCTGAAGGCCTTATGGATACTTTTGAACCATCTTCCATAAAAAATTGTAATACATCGGATGTCGGTAAATCTATTTTTTCAGTTTTTATTGCTGTCAAATCTTTTGTTTCTTGTAAAAGATAATCTTTTATACAAATTACTTTACTGCCGTTAATTTCTTTGGGCGGATTATTCCGGTAATTCACCATCATTTGTTTAATCTCTTCCAATCCCTCTTTCCCCTTTTTAGTAATTGACAAAAGATCTTCCTTATAGTATCCATATTTTTGATAAATTTTTAGAAGTTCTTTATATAACGTGCTATTATTTGAGACGGCTTGAGCAGCCATCTCTGCAAAGAGACAACAAGCAGAGATGGCATCTTTATCTCTTACAAAATCGCCGGCAAGATAACCGAAACTTTCCTCGCCTCCTCCAATATATTTCAGTTTCCCTTCGTTTTCCCGAATTATTTCGGCAATATACTTGAATCCGGTTAATACATCATAACATTTTACCTCATAGTCTTTTGCCATTACAGGAATGAGTTCTGTGGAAACAATAGTTTTGATAATAAAATCTGTGGGATGTAGTTTATTGTTGATTTTCAGTTGCGATAAAAGATAGTAGGTTAAAAGTATTAAGGTTTGATTTCCATTTAAAAGAATATACTCTCCTTTACTGTCTTTCACTGCTGCAGCAATTCTATCTGCATCAGGGTCAGTGGCTAAGATGAGGTCAGCGTCAATTTCTTTGGCTTTTTTAAGCGCCAGTTCCATAGCGGTTTTTTCTTCAGGATTAGGAGAAATTACGGTTGGAAAATCACCGTTTGGAACGCTTTGTTCCTCTACAAGGTGAATATTTTCAAACCCCCAAATATTGAATGCTTTAGTAACCATAGTAATCCCCGTTCCATGCAGCGGCGTGTAAACAATTTTAAGATTCTTAGCAGCATTTTCAATGTTTTTGTTGGAAAAAGACAACGTATGTACTTGTTTTAAATAAAGAGTATCAATCTCATCTCCAATTATTTGCACAAGATTTTGATTTCGTTCCCATTTTACCTCATTCACAGAAGAGATTTTTGTAACTTCGTCAATCACATTAACATCGTGAGGGGGGATCAGTTGTGCGCCGTCGTTCCAATACGCCTTGTATCCGTTGTATTCTTTCGGGTTGTGGGAAGCAGTAATCATCACACCTGCATCACATTGCAATTCCCTAACTGCAAACGAGAGTTCGGGGGTAGGGCGCAGTTCTGCAAACAAATAACAATAAATACCATTTGCCGAAAAAACATCTGCCGTAATTCCTGCAAAATAATGACTGTTGTTTCTTGAATCAAAAGCGATAGCAACCTTGAGCGGTTTATTAGGAAATGTTTGTTTTAAATAATTGGCAAATCCTTGCGTAGCAAATCCAACGGTATATTTATTCATTCGATTTGTGCCTACGCCCATAATGCCGCGCAGTCCTCCTGTGCCAAACTCTAAATCTTTGTAGAAAGCATCTGTTAATTCTTTTTCGTTGGTTTGAAGCAACTTTAAAACTTCATCTTTTGTTGCTTGATCGTAGTTTTCACTAAGCCAAGTATTTACTTTTTTTTTGATTTGATTTTCCATAAAGATAAACTTTTCGGCAAATATCTATAAATTTTCGATATTGGTCTCATGACAAAAAACAGACAATTTTTTTTAAAATTGCTTAGTTATAAAACTATCCATTAATTAAGTATATTTAGCCTAAATAGTTGGTTGTGTAATATTTTTTTTGCTACGTCGTTTTTTTTTGGTGAATCTGTTCAAGAAATTTCTCTTTTCACTTTTTCTTTTTCCCCTGACTCTTTTTGCTCAAAACCAAAAGTCGGGTACATGGACAATTGACACTTCCACCTATCAAGTGGATTCGCTTTCATGTTATCCACACTCTTTTCAATTAACCGGAATTGAAGAAGAAGATTATAGCTTCGATTGGATTACTTCAACTTTACGCATCCTAAACGAAAATGTGTACGGAAAAACTGTTTTTTTTACTTTTCAAACCTTTTCTATCAATTTTTCTCAAAAACATCAAAGAAAATCAACAGATCTCATTTTTCAAAAAGGAACGGTGTATCGTCCGCCCGTCTCGGCAATGGCTGCAAATTCCTGGTTAACAGGCGAAGATGGTACGCCTCTCTATGCCACAGGCTCAATTGCACGAGGGGTAACTATTGGAAGTAATCAGGATTTTGCGCTTAATTCTGCCATGAATCTGCAACTTTCAGGTTTTTTAGCAAAAGATTTAGAAATTCAAGCCAATATTACCGACAAAAATGTGCCCATGCAACCGGAAGGAAATACGCGCGTAATTCAGGATTTTAACAAAATTTATATCCATTTGAATTATAAAAATCAATGGATGGTAAAAGGCGGAGATATTGATATAGAGAAACCTGACGGCTATTTTTTAGTAGCAAACAGAAGACTTTTGGGAATGGAAGGAGTGGCAAACAACTATTTTAAAGATTCTGTTTACCGTTTGCAAAACAGCGCAGGAGGCGGAGTCGCAAAAGGTAAATATGTGCGCCAACGATTACCTGTAGCTAATGGATTGCAAGGTCCTTATAAATTAACAGGAACAGATGGACAACCCAATATCATGATTATCTCGGGAAGCGAACGCGTGTACATGGATAACAAACTGCTTTTAAGAGGATTAGATGCCGACTACGTGATGGATTACAATACAGGAGAAATTACTTTTACCTCAAGAATTTTAGTAACCTCCGAAAAAGAGTTTAATATTGAATTTCAATACTCCGACTTAGCTTATTCGCGATATTCACTGTTTTCTTATAATGAATTTAAAAGTGAAAAAACGCCAAAATTGAATCTGCGTGTGAATTTTTTTCATGAACAGGATATGAAAAATCGTTCTATCCAACCGCAACTTACTGATAGTATGAAGATGTTCTTATCGGAATTTGGAAATGAACCTAACGCTTATTTTCCTAATGTGGACACATCTTCTTTCTATCCAAATGAGATTCTATATCAAAAAATTGACACAGTGGTAAAGGGTGAAAATTATTCCATTTATCAGTATTGTACCGATCCCAATCAAAAATTATTTCGGGTAGGATTTAGTTTTATGGGATATAACAAAGGAAATTACATATTATCTGTAAATCAGGCAAATGGGCGCGTTTTTACATGGGTAGCGCCCATTAATGATGTTCCGCAAGGAGATTACGAACCGGTAATGCTGCTTACCGCCCCTACCTTATCCCAAATGGGAACTGTTGGCGCAGACTGGTTTATTAAAGAAAATACCGGTTTCTCAACAGAATTTGCTTTTACCAATCATAATAACAATACATTTGCAAAAAAAAATAATTCAAATAATGTTAGTTTTGGTTATTTACTCAACTTTTTTCACAAAAATCCCTTAAAATCGAAAAAAAACAATGAAAAACCCTGGTGGTTTTTTACAAAAATAAGTGGCGAGTATCAACATCAAAATTTTAATCCCATTGAAAGTTTTAGAGAGGTAGAGTTTTATAAAGATTACAATTTACAGGGAGATTTTTCTCCTCAACAGGCAGAAATAATGCTCAGCGCACAGGCAGGTTTTACGCAGGAAGAAACAGGAGAAACTTCTTATAAATTAAACTATTACTCACGATTGAAAAATTTACAGGCTATCCGAAATGAACTCATTTCAACCACACACAAAAAAGGATTTCTCTTCTCAACTCAAACATCGTTTTTATTAACCAACGATACTTTGCAAAACACCAACTATGTAAGAACTTTTAACCTGTTTTCAAAAACTTTTAAAAAAGTAGAACTTGGTGTTTTCGAGAGGTTTGAATTAAACCGTTTTCAAAATGTAATGGATAAAGAGTTGTTACCCAATAGTTTTCGATATAATGAAATCTATCTTTACTTCAAAAACAACGATTCTATTGATTATAAATACAATTTGAAATTAAAGAATCTGTTTACTGATAAACCTTATCAAAATCAATTTAATAGAGATAATTACTCGTATGAAGCGGAAGCATCGTTTGAGATTAGTAAATTGAAAAACAACACTTTTCGGGGAACCGCTACATTTAGAAACTCCCATCAAAGAGATACTTCCCAAAACTTTTTTGCCGAAAATTTCTTCGTAGGTAGTGTAGAATATACCGGACGTTTTTTTAGAAACGCATTGTTTATCAACACTTATTA
Source organism: Lentimicrobiaceae bacterium (assembly GCA_009776395.1). Classification (GTDB taxonomy): domain Bacteria; phylum Bacteroidota; class Bacteroidia; order Bacteroidales; family WCHB1-69; genus WRNX01. The sequence continues at coordinate 12,069 of WRNX01000008.1, read as the reverse complement.
TGATGCAGGAAGCGGATTGGAACAAAAGAAAATTTTTACCTATTTAAAAGTAGCGGACGGACAAGGCACGCATGTATGGATAGACTACAACCAAAATGGGATAGAAGAGTTGAACGAGTTTGAAATAACCTCTTTTCAAGATCAGGCAAACTATATTAAAGTTTGGATTACTTCGCAGGAGTACGTAAATACCTACAACAACCAATTTACGCAAACGTTGCAACTGCGCCCCGGTAATGTATGGAGTAACAAAAAAGGATTTCGTAAGTTTTTATCGCGTTTTAGCGATGCCGCTACTTTACGAATTGGACAGAAAAATTCATCAAAAAATATAAGCAAAGCGCTTAATCCTTTTCAGTTTAATTTGGCAGATTCCACACTGATTAACAGTCAGGTAAATTTTAATAATAATTTCTCGTTTAATCAGTTATCGCCCTATTGGGGCATTGATTATGTGTATCGTTATGCGCAAAACAAAAATATGCTTTACTACGGGATGGAAACCAATCAACTGAATATGAACCAGTTTACAGTTCGTGGCAAACCGCATCAAACAATTACTTTAAAAATAGATTATTCTTATAGCGACAAAAGAAATTTTTCCGCATTTTTTTCTTCAAGAGATTATCAAATTATCCATCACGATATTGCCAATTCTATTCGGTTGCAGCATGGAACAAACATTTTTTGGGGTATTTTATATACTTATCAAGTTAAAAACAACATTTTGGGAATAGAGAAGATGAAGGCGCATGATGCCGCCGCGGAGTTCAGTTTTCGCATTGCCAATCGGGGAAACCTTACGACGAAAATTCAGTACAAATATATTGATTTTAAGCCGGATAATGATTACAACCATGCCCAGTCGGCGGTAAGTTACGAAATGTTGGAGGGGTTGCAAAACGGCCATAACATTTTATGGAATGTTGGATTTCAAACCAATATCACGGAGTTTCTTCAGTTAGATTTGCGTTACGAGGGGCGCGCATCCGAAGGGGTTTCAGTGGTGCACACAGGGTTGATGCAGTTGAAAGCGTTTTTTTAAAATAAACTCCATTTTCCTGTCTCAACTCTCCATTCTCAATTATAGTTTCACAATTTTTACTACCTCATTTTTCAATCGCAGAAAGTAAACTCCCGCCGGCAAATCCCCAATATTTATTACTATTTTTCCATCTCCTTGTTCCTTGTTTCTTTCTCCTTTCTCCTCAAATACTTTTTTTCCGTAAATATCAAAAATTTCCACATTCTCCATTCTCCATTCTCCATTCTCAATTCTCAATTCTCCCGTCGTTGGGTTAGGATAAATCTTAATTTTTCCCACTACTATTTCTGTAATACCTATATTATCAGCGCGGTTCACGGTCACCGTATAATTCAAAGTAGTAACGCCATCTTGCGCCGTTACGGTAATAGTAAATGTATTTTCTCCCACATCAAGAGGTTTCAGCCCATTGCCCACCACCGTTGCATTGGGATCGGTTGCTGTTCCCGTAATGGTAATCTCCGTTACGGAATATTCCACATCAACGGTATAATTATAAGTATTACTGTTAAATACAGGGGTTAGTGTTCCGTCTGAAACAGTGAGGCTCATCAAGGTGGCATCATCGTTGTAAGCGCGATTTACGGTTACGGTATAATTCAAGGTAGTAACTCCATCCTGTGCAGTTACAGTGATAGTAAATGTATTTTCGCCCACATCAATGGGTTTCAGCCCATTGCCCACGACCGTTGCATTGGGATCGGTTGCTGTTCCCGTAATGGTAATTTCTGTTACAGAATATTCCACCTCAACGGTATAATTGTAAGTATTACTGTTAAATATGGGGGTTAGTGTGCCGGGCAATACGGTGAGGCTCATTAAGGTGGCATCATCGTTGTAAGCGCGGTTTACGGTTACCGTATAATTCAAGGTAGTAACGCCATCTTGCGCCGTTACGGTAATAGAAAATGTATTTTCACCTACATCAATGGGCTTCAGCCCATTGCCCACCACCGTTGCATTGGGATCAGTTGCTGTTCCCGTAATAGTAATTTCTACTACAGAATATTCAACATCAACGGTATAATTATAGGTGTTACTGTTAAATATGGGGGTTAGTGTTCCGTCTGAAATGGTGAGGTTTATTAAGGTAGCATCTGTGCTTGCTGCTGCTCTATTTACAGTTATTTGATAGTCTGTAGTTGCTCCGGCGGCCACTACTGTTACTGTAAAAATATTTGTTCCTACTGAAAGCGAATGAGTACCAATTCCTGTTACTATGGCATCCCATTGAAATGGGGTAGCCGAAATGGTAATCTCTGTTACGGAATAATCCACATCTACCGTATAATAGTAAATAGTGCTGTTAAATTCAGGGGTTAATGTTCCGGTTGATACGGAAAGTTCTGATAGCCATGGATTTATTACATCAATATGAGCAACCGCCAAAGTAGGCATATAATAATTTGCAATGATGGCGGCATTACTCATGTTTATTAAGTATATACCAGGTATGTGAATCGTGAAAATTCCATTTTCTTCGGTATAATCGCCGGCAGCAGCAGGATTACCGTTTCTTGTAACTTCAAAAACAGTAGGAATGCCTTCAAATTCGTGCTGGTCGGAATAATCAAAAGTGGCAATAACCCCCTCATATATCCATATAGATTGCGGTAATAAATGTTGTGTACCTAAATACTTATTATTTGGTTCGCTAATTAATTTGGAAATAGTGTATAAGTTGGATAGTAACAGGTGATTACCGTCACAATTTACTGCCTCTAATGCCGTGTTAGCACTCACATCTAAAGTGGTGAGTTCATTTTCGCTACAAAATAAACTCGTTAAAGAGGGGCAAGAACTTACGTCTAAATCGGTTAGTTCTTGCGCTTGAGCCTTAAAAAAGGTAATTAAACAATTGGGAGTAACGCCGGCAATTGTTACTGTGTACACGCCAGCATTTGAATAAGTATGCGTTAGCGTTTGATAATTATTGATGCTGTTATATGATTGAATGCCGGCGTCATCGCCCCAATCAACGGTAAATTCTTCGCCAAAAGTGGCTTTAATCGTAATCTCTTTTTCACTGTTATCTGTGTTCCATGTAAAACTTATCTCCTGTAATGCTGCTTCCACCTCAAACTCGGCTATTACTTGAGCCTGATAATAACTACTTGGGAAAACATCATTGGTCATGGTTACTACATAATTTTCGGGAGTAAAAAACTTGATGATTCCGTTGCTGATAGTATAATCGTTTGAAGAAGCAGGTTCTCCATTTTGCGTAACTTCAAAAACAGTGCTTATGCCGCCAAATTCTGCCTGATCCGAAAAATCTATCGCTTTGCCGGCATTCACGGTTTGTAAGGGTAGGGTTTGAGGTCCTAAGGATGTACTGTTAGTTTTTTGGAAAATAGTATAGAGATTTGACATGGTAAGGTGATTGCCGTAACATTGCACTTGTGTTAATGCCACATTGTTACTGATGTCTAAACTGCTTAATTGGTTATTATAGCAAGTTAATTGCGTTAATGCCACATTGTTACTAATGTCTAAACTGCTTAATTGATTACCCCCACACTGTAATTGCGTTAATGCCACATTATTACTGATGTCTAAACTGCTTATATGGTTATTAGGCTGAGGATATCCGCCGTCACCACAATGTAATATGGTAAGCAACGTCTGTTCACTCACATCTAAAGCGCTTAACCGATTATCTTCAGCATATAACCATGTTAACGGACAACCACTTACGTTTAAGCCGGTAATCAGATTCGCCCGACAGTCTAATTGCGATAATACCGGACAATTACTCAAATCTAAAAATCCTTGCACGTTATTCATTCTGCAATTTAAATAGGTTAATTGTGGTTTGTTGCCAATAATTAAGTTTTCGGTTCTTCCTGATTCTAAAGATAATCTTTTTAACGCGGTGTTATCACTTGCATCTACGGTGATTATACGATTACTTCTACCATCTAATATTTCCAAATTGGGTTTTGCGCTTAGATCCAAAACGCTTATCTGGTTAGAGTTACAGACAATCAATATTAATTCAGGATGTGCACTCACATCTAATACTGTTAACGAATTGTTTCCACACATTAAATATTTTAAAGAGGTAGCGCCACTCAGGTCAATAGTATTAAGTTGTTTTCCTGCTACGTACAGTCCTGTAAACACGCATGCCGGAGTAACTCCTGTAAGAGTTACGGTATAAGTAGCGGTAGTGGAAGGATAGGTATGAGAAGGATTAATCGCTTGCCCCATCCACATACTCATATCAGGCATATAAGTTCCCTGATATGATCCTGTGGCTGTTTGTAGTGCAGAACCATCTCCCCAATCCACTGTAAATTGTTCTCCGGTAGGAACTTCAAAATCAAAATTTTTATTATTACCTCCGGTCCATTGAAATACAATTCTTTGTGTTTCAGAGCGGTTCACGGTAATTGTATAATTCATTTCGGTTACGCCATCTTGTGCAGTTACGGTGATGATAAATGTGTTATCGCCCACAACGATGGACTTTAGCCCATCGCCCACCACCGTTGCATCCGGGTCGAATGGCGTTGCCGTGATGGTCATCTCTTCAATATTATTTCCTACATTAACAGCGTAGTTCATTTCTATCATACTAAATGCAGGCGTTAAAATACCCGATGATACGGCAAGATTGGATAAAAAACAGTTGCCTTCTTTCACAGCAAAACTTGCTACCACTTTTGCCGGATTATTTGTAGATGAAACGATGGCATCGTTGGTCATTGTTACCACATAATAGCCGGAACTGTTAAAGGTTATCACTCCGTTATTTATGGTATAATCGCTTGCAGTGGCGGGTGTTCCATTTTTAGCAACCTCAAAAACCGTAGGTATTCCGCCAAATTCCGCCTGATCCGAAAAATCAACAAAACCTCCGATGGAAATAAATTGCGCCCATAAAGTTTGTGTTCCCAAACTTTTACTGCTTTGATTGCTAACCTTTTGAGAAGCGTCATATAAATAAGACAGGGGAAGACGATTATTGGAACAGGAGATATAGGTTAATGATGTATTGGCAATTCCTTCTATACTGCTTAACTGATTATTGGCACAATATAATGTTGTCAATCCTGTACAGGTGCTTATGTCTAAAGTGGTTATCTGTTCTGATAAGCAATAAAAATAAGTAAATTTGAAATTTTCCGTAGCGCCCCTGATGGTCACGGTATAATCGCCTGAAGTGGCATACACGTGGTTTAGATCATAGAAACCGGTAAAAGTCTGTATTTCTGTTTCATCACCCCAATCAACAGTAAATTGGTTGGCTATGGTATTATTGTAATTAACAGATAAAAATTTAGTTCCAGCGCCTGCTGTCCATGTAAAGACTATTTTTTCGTTAGGATCCGGGGTGGTTACCAAAATATCAAAATCTTGTGTATAATCTACGCCTTCCTCTGTGCCGTCTGTTATGGTTGCGCGTAGGGTAACGGTTCCGGCAGCGGTAGTATTTAAAATATTCTCATTTTCGATGGTTGCTCCGGTTGTACCGGCATCTTCAATACTCCAAACAATATCCTGATGGGTGGCATCTTCGGGTAAAACTGTGGCGGTGAGCGTGAGTGGTGTGCCAACTGTGGCGGTAGCAGGAACATCAATAATATCCTCAACCGGTATATATGTTTCCTCCTCAATTGATTTCACGCAACGGACTGAGAAGCCGAGCGCTCGAACTTGAAGGGACATATATAAACTTGTGCTATTGAAAGCAAAAAATCTTGTATAGATACCTTCAGTAATGCTACTACAATAGTACCCATTTGAGCCAATGCTGCCAATCGAACTAAAGCCTTGGTTTCTATTTCCTGATGCGGGGAGGAAGATAGAATTGCCTGTAGCTACGTCTATAAAGTTAAAGCCATTTGTTTCATTCTCGGTACTCCATTCACTTGTTACATAATCTGCTTGTATTAAACTTTCCAATTCATTGCTTGTAGGCACGCGCCACCCTGTTGGGCAGGGGTCGTTAACAGTTTTTATGGGCGAGGTTGCTGTGCCTGAGTTCCAAAGGGTGCCGTCTTGCGGAGTGCGCCAATCGTTAGGAGACGAACTATTTCTTATAAAATATCCACAAGGAGCATCGGGGCAGGGTACTTGTCCATTAGCATCTAAAATGCTTACAACACCAATGGCAGCACTTCCGCATTCGGGTTCAGTGGGCCAGCAAGGGCTTGTTCGGCTTTCGTGTCCGTCGGCTCTGCGTCCCCATTGGAAAAGTGCGCCGTAGTCTTCGGGGTTGGTGCAAAATACGCCGCCCACATCCAAGTTTCGTGTTGCCCAAACAACGCCGTTAATAAGTACGCCCTCATCGTTAGGCTCAGCTCCTCCGGTGGTTACCAAAATATCGAAATCCTGCGTATAATCTACGCCTTCCTCTGTGCCGTCTGTTATGGTTGCGCGTAGGGTAACGGTTCCGGCGGCGGTAGTATTTAAAATATTCTCATTATCGATGGTTGCTCCGGTTGTGCCGGCATCTTCAATACTCCAAACAATATCCTGATGGGTGGCATCTTCGGGTACAACAGTGGCGGTGAGCAATAGCGGTGTTCCCGCAGTGGCGGTAGCAGGAACATCAATAATATCCTCAACCGGTATATATGTTTCCTCCTCAATTGATTTCACGCAACGGATAGAAAATCCGCACGCTCGGAAATGGTTGCTCACGTCGAAGTTATAGATGAAAGACAAGAAGTAGTACGCCTGTGTGTTTTCACTGTACGGAGAATTGCTCCAGTACTCTGCGAATGTATTAGCGGAGTAGATTATTCCACTGTTGTTGTCGCGGAATCCTACGGCGGGGAAGAAAATAGTGTTGTTCGTAGCTATGTCGGGGATGAGACGTCCATCAATACCATTGATGGTAATCCATTCCGTTGTTGCATAATCGGTTTGTTTTAAAGTAATGAATTCTGCCGAGGTTGGTACGCGCCAACCTGTTGGACAGGGGTCGTTTTCGGGCAACCAAACATCCCCACTTTCAGATAAATCTCGCCAAGTATTAATTCCATCGGTTGCGGTAAGGGGTTCAGTACTGCTCCAGCCTATCTTGCTGCCCCACTGATAAAACATACCTGCATCTTCGGGATTAGTGGCAAAAGTTCCTGGCATATCCAAGTTTCGTGTTGCCCAAACAATGCCGTTAATAAGTACGCCCTCTTCGTTAGGCTCAGCTCCTCCGGTGGTTACCAAAATATCAAAATCCTGCGTATAATCTATGCCCTCTTCTGTGCCGTCTGTTATGGTTGCGCGTAGGGTAACGGTTCCGGCAGCGGTAGTATTTAAAATATTCTCATTATCGATGGTTGCTCCGGTTGTACCGGCATCTTCAATGCTCCAAACAATATCTTGATGGGTGGCATCTTCGGGTACAACAGTGGCGGTGAGCAATAGCGGTGTTCCCGCAGTGGCGGTAGTGGGAACATCTATAATCTCCTCAACCGGTATATATGTTTCTTCCTCTATTGATTTCACGCAACGGATAGGGAAACCATATGCTCGGATACTGGGATTATTCGCGTTTATCCATGGCCATGGATACATGAAATATAATACGAACGCATCCCCATTAGCAGTGTTAGGCGTACAAGACCAGTATTGCGCGATATCATTAGAGTTTGAGAGTTGCCCGTCAAGATAGTAACGTTCATACGCAGGAACAGGGATAAACACTTTTTTTTCATCACTACCAAAAAAACGTCCATTTATACCTTCAATCTCGCCCCAATCATTATCTGAGGCGATTAAATTATTAAATTCATCTTGTGTGGGCACACGCCAGCCTGTTGGGCAGGGGTCTTTTTCAGGCAGCCAAACATCTCCACTTTCCGACAGATTTCGCCAGGTATTAATACCGTCCGAAGCGGTAAGTGGGTCGGTATTGCTCCAGCCTACGTTGCTGCCCCACTGATAAAGCATCCCTGTAGATTCAGGGTTGGTAGCAAAAGTACCGGGTATATCCACATTTCGTGTTGCCCAAACAACGCCGTTAATAAGTACGCCCTCATCTTCGGGTTCGCGAAAATAGAAACTTTCCACCTCATCGTAGGGGTAGGTGTACTGTTGCGTAGCCGTTTCAACCTTGATTTCATGGTTGGCTATCGTCATCGTTTCGTTTGTAAACGGAATTTGAATAGTACCGTTAGTTTTGGTCTCAACATAAAGAGAGATTTCATTTTGGGCAAAACCCATCACTGCCAACAAGCAGCATGTTAAAAATAAAGTTAATTTTTTCATTGTTATTTTTTTTAAGTTTGTTAATTATTATTTATTTATTATTGTTTGTTAATTCATTATCATTATTCCCCATAACGAAGTTATAAGGGGAATCCAAAAAATCCCCTTCAAAATTTGAAGGGGTGTCGCCTTAAGGCGACGGGGTAGTTTATATAGAAAATTGAGTAAAAAAAAGGATGATTTTTTACTGTTACTATTATTATACATTTGGAAGATTGATTTGAAAGTATATATATTTGAAAATAAACATATTATATAAACTACCCCGATTTTGCTTCGCAAAATAAGCGTTGCTACATTGGAACAATGGAATAATATATAAACTACCCCGATTTTGCTTCGCAAAATCACCCCTTCAAAATTTGAAGGGGATTTTTCCCTACCCCATCCCAATATTCTTGGGATATCAACAAATATTTGCGCAAATTCTGTCATTTTTGTTTGTTTATTCATTAATCATTAATCATTAATCATTAATCATTTCCCCCTGTTCCCTGTTCCCTGTTCCATTCTCCTTGTTAAAAAAATTTTTGGGCCCGCTTCGCGGGCAATAGTCAAATTGTCTTAATAAATCGAATTTACTGTTCTGAAATGCAACGGATACTTCGTCCGTTTGCTCGGCTGTTGTAGCCCGTGTAAAAGTAGCCGCTGTCGAAGTACAAGTAGTAGGCGTAGGTACTGTATGGAGTACTGCTCAAGTAGTACCCGTATGTGCCAACGAGGTAGAGCGAACCACTGAGGCAGTAGCGGTCGCCGGCGGCGGGGAGGAAAAGAGTGTTGCCCGTAGCGATGTCGGTTAAACGGTAGCCGTTGATTCCATTTTCTTGTATCCATAATCTATTTACATAAGTGGTATTGGTTAAAGTGTTTAGTTCTGTTTGTGTAGGTACACGCCAACCCGCAGGGCAAGGATCGTTTACGGTTTTAATGGGAGCAGTTTCAGTTCCGGAGTTCCAAAGTGCATTATTTTGCGGGGTGCGCCAATCATAAGGAGAAGAATTCTGTCTTATAAAATACCCACAAGGCGCATCGGGGCAGGGTATTTGTCCATTACCATCTAGAGAACTCACAACACCACTCGCACTGTTACCGCAAGCGGGAGTAAGGGGCCAGCAGGGGCTCGTTCGGCTTTCGTGTCCGTCGGTTCTGCGTCCCCATTGGTAAAGGGCGCCGTAGTCTTCCGGGTATTCACAAAATACACCGCCCACATCCAAGTTTTTCGTTGCCCAAACAATGCCGTTAATAAGTACGCCCTCTTCGTTGGGTTCTTCTTCTCCGTTGGTTGTGGTAAACCAGCGAAGTTGACTGTACTCTCTGCCTACGATCCAATCCACATAAGCCACAAAAAAATACATGGTATTGGGCTGCAAACTGTCTATCTCTGCAAAAAAGGAAGAAAGCCCTCCGCCAAAAGATACTTTATGGGTATTTTCGCCTTCATTAACCAAATCAAAAATATCAGTAGAGTAGAAAAAGCCTTTGTCTATCATATCATCGTTACCAAACATAGATTGAACTTCCTGTGTTATTTCACCGGATAACGTGGCAGTAGTGTCGGTTATGTTCCACGCAGGAAAACTCACTACTGTGGTTGCCTCTTCAGTGCACCATTTTTTTCCTATTTTTCCTTCTATGGTAACCGGAGATCCAAAATCTTCTTTTCCCAAAATAAGTATTTTGTTATAATATTGAAAAAACCGCGATGCGTGAATATCATATTCTCCGTAAAATTCAGGATATGCTGAAAGCGAGAGTTCCGCTTCAAAACAGAGTCCTTCAAATTCGCTTGGATGGTCCCACCATTCCACATTTATTCCTGCTCCTAATTTGATGCCCAAATCTGCTCCATAATCAAAATAAATACCTGCGTAAGATTTTTTGTTTCCTTTGTCAAACAAGCGAAATGCAGGAATTTCAAATGTAAGTCCTCCACCAATTGACGCACGCAACGTAGCTTTTGCATTCAATTGAATATCTACATAACCTGTTGGTTTTTGCGTAGTAGTAAAATAGTTATTACCCTGTGTTGAGAAATTGAATTGGTAGGTAAAATCTTTTAATCCTGCTTCTACATAAAAATTTCCTTCCATATCCAACTTTAATTCAAAAAATATATCCAAAGAGGGGTGTACTAAAAGATCGGTTGCCGAAGCCGGTGTGAGAGGAATTGAGGCAATACAAAATTTCTTTCCTAAAGCCTTTTCCTGTAAATAATATTTAGCCTTTCTCATATCTTGCGCCTCCCAATCCTCTTTAAACTCCCAGTTCAAGCTGGCACTCACTCCCCAAGTATGTCTTCCTTTAATACCAAAATTCAATAAACTCGGTTCAAATGTTACATCTGTATTTGACAGATCGTGTTCTATAGTAAGTTTTGCAACAATTTGATCGTAAGTAGTGCTAAAATTTTCATCCAAATCAAAAATAATATATGAAATCACAATTTCTTCATCCTTTATTTCTATTGAGGCTCTTTTCCAAGACAAAAAATTGAGTGTAGTATCTCGTTGATATTTCGTCCATCCGTCCATCTTTTGTTTGAAGGTAATGGTAAAATCGCTCAAAAAATCTAACATATTAACATCCAATAGATTTTCCAAATTTCCTGTTGCAATTTGTTCATCAATATCATAAAAGACGGTACTGTCCACCGCAGATGGAGTTATCATATATTCTTGTCCTTTACACATATATCCATCGGGGAAAACCTCTTCCATTGTTGCAGGATCAATTTTACACACAAGTTCATCTTCATCATCCGATCTTACAATTAAAGTATCAATTTGCAGTATTTTATAGGCATAACCATAAGGGAAATTTTCCGTTGGCAACGAATATAAAACATCTCCCACTTGTAAGTTCTCAAAAATGTCATCTTTTTTAATTGTTAAAATACTGTCGGTAATAGAAACAATTTTACTGTTTATATCTTCTTTTGCAAAAATTACATTACTGCCCATTTCGTAGTTTTCATTTTCCGAAATTTTGGCAAGTCCTTTCACCGAAATTTCTTCGGGGTTGTCAAATTTTGGGTAGAACTTAGTACTTGCGTCCCAAACTTCAATCAATTCTTCGCCATCAAATAGTGCTATTTTCCATTCATTTTCTATCATCACCGTTTTTATGGCAAAAGCGGTGGAATCGTTGGTAAAGATTCGCGTAATTTTGCCTGGTTCTTCTATCTGCAAATAACGCACCATATCGTTTGTTTGGGCAAAACCCATCGCTGCCAACAAACAGCATGTTAAAAATAAAGTTAATTTTTTCATTGTTAATTTTTTTTAATTTGTAATTATTATTTTTGTTTGTTTAATCATTAATCATTAATCATTAATCATTAATCATTTCCCCCTGTTCCATTCTCCATTCTCCATTCTCCATTCTCCATTCTCAACTCTCATTTACAGTTTCACAATTTTTACTACCTCATTTTTCAATCGCAAAAAATAAACCCCCGCCGGCAAATCCCCAATATCTATTACTATTTTTCCATCTCCTTGTTCCTTGTTTCTTTCTCCTTTATCCTCAAATACTTTTTTTCCGTAAATATCAAAAATTTCCACATTCTCCATTCTCAATTCTCCATTGTCAATTGTCAATTCTCCCGTCGTTGGGTTAGGGTATATTTTAAATTTTCCTGCTATTATTTCTGTAATACCTATCTCATCAGCGCGGGTTACCGTTATCGTATAATTCTGTGTCGTAACGTCATCTTGCGCCGTTACGGTAATCGTGAAAAGATTGGCGCCCACCGTTAGCGAATGCGTACCTATTCCGTTGCCACTTATGGTTGCATTCGGATC
>WRNX01000007.1 GCA_009776395.1 Lentimicrobiaceae bacterium | reverse complement strand
GTAGTCGTTGGTCGTTGAGGTTCCGTTTGACGTGTAGTAGTGGGTGTAGAAGGTCGTTGCGGCTCAACTTGACGTGTGGTGGTAGTAGTCGTTGGTCGTTGCGTATCTGTTTGGCGCGTAGTGGTGGTGGTAGTTGTGCCGCGCTCGTTAGTTCCGGTTCCTCTTGTTCCTGTGGTAACGCCCGTTTCAGTTCCTCTTGTAGATGAAGTAGAAGTATTGCGGGTAATAGTTTCATAGCGTTGATTAAAACTTTCCGGCGTAGCGCTTCGCGATACAAGTCGCTGCGTATTTTCATCTTCCTTGTTCCCAAAAACTCCACGTGTGCTGGTTCTTCCGTTTGATGCGCTTCCTATGCTGTTTCTATGTCCATAATAGTAGGAAGTGTTTTTGTCGTAATTATTATGGTAATATCCAGCCCAGTAGCCTGCGTAGTACCCGTCGTAGTAGCCGTTCCAGTAGCCACCATAATACCATGGGCGATGGCATCCCCAGCCCCATCCATAGTTAAAACCATAGTTATACCATCCATAATCGTAATACCAGGGACGATAATAATAGGAGGGCCACCACCAGTTATATCCCAAATAAATACTCATTCCCCAACAGGAGGGTGAATAATTATACCAGTACATATTGGTAAAATAAGGATCATAATATCCATACCCTAAAGCAACGCTGGTGTGAAAACGTCTGATTCTGGATGAATAATAGTAGTCGTAAATATCAGTATCATCGTAATAATAATTATTATACGTATTATTTACGTATGTATTTCCTGCATCATCGGTGTAGATTTCCTGTTCAGCAAGATAATATTCTTCTTCATCATAATATTCCGTTTCACTTTCAGTTACTGGCTGAGTTGTACGTGCTTCTCTTTGCACATGATACTGTGAATCATTAGATTTGACATAAATGTCATTGTAATAAACAAAAGAGCCAGTTTGACATGAAACGGCGAAAGCAAAAAGGGCTAAAACGGTAAGGAGGTTTCTTGTTTTCATACCTAAAAAATTTAATGTATTATTATGACCATAAATTGCTGCAAAAGTATAATTATAACTGAAAAAAACAATAAATATTATTTTTTAAAATATTTAGGAATGTATTTTAGAAAAGTCTCATCTTTTCACATACTTGCGGTGGTGCGTATGTTTACTTTTTTGTATGGGAGGGTATGAAAGACATTTTTGTTTTAAAAGAGATTGGCTAATATTGAAAAGAAAAGTAACTTTTGCACCTACAAATAATGAGTTCGTTTTGATATTTTGAAATAATGAAATTTTTGTTATGGATAAACAGGTCGCCATATTCCCTCATCAAAAAATACAAGTGTATTTATTCCAAAACTTTGCAATTTAGTTTTAGCTTCTTCATAAAAAAGTGGCAATTCTTCTGCTCGGTGGGCATCGCTACTAATTACCATTGACGTTTTGGCTTTTGCCAATTTTTCTAAAATATAATCTGAAGGATAAAAGTTTTTACAACGCTGCCTATAAATTCCACGTGAATTTATTTCAACAATAATTTGTTTTTTAATAATTAATTCAATAGCATGATCTACCAACTTTATATACCAATCTTCATCTTCTTTAAAAAAACGATCTTGATTGTGCATTTTTATTTTATCCAAGTGAGCGATAATATCAAATTGTTGTGTTTCAATCATCTCAAAAGTTTGTTCCCAAAAACATGTAACCGCTTTTTTGGGATTATTATTAAAAAAATGCTCAACACCAAAATCGTAAGTTTCTCTTTTAGGTCCATCAATAAACCAAATATCATCACTGTTCGGCACTTTTACCAAATGCACACCACCAATAATATAATCTAATATGTATTTGTTTTTATAGTATGAAAAATTTTTGGTAATGCCCGAAATATAATCACATTCCAATCCTTTAAAAATTTTAAGTTGTGGATATTTTTTTTTGTAAAGTTCAATTTCTTGTAAATATTCAGGGAATTTTTCTTCGGTTAGTGTAAAATCGTATTGTTTTGATATTGGTGCGTGTGAAGAAAATCCTAAGTGGTCAAATTTTAGTTCTACCGCTTTTTCCACAAAAAAAAGCATATTTTCCTTTCCATCGCAAAAATGGGAATGGGTGTGATAATTACATTTCATAACAAAAGTAACGTTGGTAGGGTAAAAAAATTTTGTTTATTTGCAGTTATTAATTAAACATTTATGATGAATTTTACTCACGAATACTTCATGCAGATAGCGCTTCAAGAGGCGGAAGAAGCTTTTGAACAGGGTGAAATCCCTATTGGCGCTGTAGTTGTATTGAACAATACGGTTATTGCCAAAGCACACAACCTGACTCAAACATTGAGTGATGCTACTTCTCACGCCGAGATGCAGGCGCTTACCTCTGCTTTCAACTATTTGGGAGCAAAATATTTAAATGACTGCACACTCTATGTAACCTTAGAACCATGCGTGATGTGTGCTGGTGCGCTCTTTTGGTCGCAAATTCAAACGGTAATTTATGGCGCTTCCGATCCAAAAAGAGGATATTCGTTAGTAAAAGATAATTTATTACACCCCAAAACAGGAGTAATAAAAGGCATACTTGAAAAAGAATGTAAGGCATTATTGGAAAGTTTTTTTAAGAGGATGAAATTCTAATCATTTGATATTAATATGCCACGCGTGACATTATTCTTAAAAAAATAAAATAACAAGGATATTTAAACGTTTTTGGTTTGTACCAAAAAGGGTACACATTCACTAAAAATAATTCAAAATTTAGCAACAACAATTTAATATTATGAAAGGTCAATATTTGTATCGAAATGTTTCAAAAGTAACTACACACGTGTTGCAGCGCATGCGCAACGAAGGCGAAAAAATAGCGATGCTCACGGGTTATGACTACTCCACGGCGCGTTTGCTGGATGAAGCCAAAATTGATGTGATTTTAGTGGGCGATTCTGCCGCCAATGTGATGGCAGGATACAAAACCACTTTACCTATCACCTTGAACGATATGATTTACCATGCCTCCTCAGTGGTAAGGGCAGTAGAACGTGCACTCGTTGTAGTGGACTTACCGTTTGGTACCTATCAAGGCGATTCAAAAGAAGCGTTAGTTTCCGCTATCAGAATTATGAAAGAATCAGGCGCAGATGCAGTAAAAATGGAAGGCGGCGTGGAGATTTCGGAAAGTATTGATAGAATTTTAAGCGCAGGTATTCCCGTAATGGGACATTTAGGCTTAACTCCACAAAGTATCAATAAATTTGGAACCTACACCGTGCGCGCAACTACTCAAAAAGAAGTGGACAAACTTTTAGAAGACGCTAAAATTTTGGAAGATCACGGTTGTTTTGCCTTAGTGTTGGAAAAAATTCCTGCTGCTATAGGTAAACAAGTTACCGAGCATATTACGATTCCCACTATTGGAATTGGAGCAGGACCACACACAAGTGGACAAGTACTTGTATTCCACGATTTTATGGGTTACTCTCAACAGTTTTCCCCGCGCTTTCTGCGTCGTTATCATAATATTTCGGAAGAGATTATAGGGGCTGTTACCCATTACATAAACGATGTAAAACGATGTGATTTTCCTAACGAAAAAGAACAGTACTAAACTGTTTCTTTATTCTCACATATAATAAGAATCCCGTTGTCTACGTTTAATGTTTCATGTAAAAATAGTACATATATACTAAAAATGCTACACAGCGTACGTTTTCCTGAAGATTTACGAAAATTACCCATAAAAAAACTACCTCAGTTTTGTGATGAGTTGCGTCAATTTATTATAACGCAATCGGCAAATAATCCGGGGCATCTTGGCGCCAGTTTGGGTACTATTGAACTTACTGTTGCCATTCACTATGTATTTGATACCCCCAACGATAAATTAGTTTGGGATGTGGGCCACCAAGCCTACGCGCACAAAATAATTACCGGAAGAAAAGAGCGGTTTGATACAAACAGAAAATATAAAGGAATTAGTGGTTTTCCAAAAACAAGCGAAAGTGAATACGATGCTTTTGGCACAGGACATGCATCCACATCTATTTCTGCCATTTTGGGCATGGCAACAGCGGCACGATTGGCAGGAAACAATTCCCAACAGCATATTGCCGTGATTGGTGATGGCGCTATGGGTGGAGGAATGGCGTTTGAAGCGATGAACCAAGCCGGCGGCGCACAGGAAAATCTGTTAGTTATCCTCAACGATAACCGTATTGCCATTGATGAAAATGTAGGCGCTATGAGCCAATATTTGCTCCGAATTACAAGTTCTAAATCGTACAACCGCGTAAAAAAAGGTCTTTGGAAGTTTTTCAATTTTAGTAATTTTATTGTACAGGCTATCAGTCGTCTGGGAAATACGATTAAAGGACAGATTGTAAGTAAAAGTAATCTTTTTCAACAACTTGGGTTTCGCTATTTTGGTCCGGCAGATGGACACAACGTCATTAAATTGGTTCATGTTTTATCAAATTTAAAAGCGATAAAAGGGCCTAAATTACTGCATATTGTTACCGTTAAAGGTAAAGGTTTGCCGTTGGCAGAAGAAAACCAAATAGCCTATCATTTTCCGGGAAATTATGATCCTGAAACAGGAGAAATTATTATTCCCGATGAGCAAAATACGCCTCCAAAATATCAAACTGTTTTTGGAGAAACTATTTTAGAATTGGCGTTGCATGATGAAAAGGTAGTAGGCATTACGCCGGCTATGGCTACCGGATGTTCATTAACTATTATGCGCGAAAAACTTCCTCATCGTGTTTTTGATGTAGGAATTGCCGAACAACACGCGGTTACTTTTGCGGCGGGGCTTGCAGCGGCGGGATATATCCCTTTTTGTAATATTTACTCTTCGTTTTTGCAACGAAGTTACGACCAAATTGTTCACGATGTAGCACTGCAACAGTTGCCTGTAATTTTTTGCATAGACCGTGCAGGATTGGTGGGAGAAGATGGTCCTACTCACCACGGCATTTTCGACCTTGCGTTTCTTCGCTCCATCCCCAATTTAATTATCGCTTCGCCTCTTAATGAAATAGAATTGAGAAATTTGATGTTCACTGCATATTCGGAAAGAAATAGACCCTTTGCCATTCGTTATCCGCGGGGAAAAGGAATATTTACTGATTGGAAAAAAACATTAGAAAAAATAGAAATTGGAAAATCAAAACTTCTCAAACAGGGACAAGATATTGCCGTATTATCTCTTGGACCACTCGGAAATAATGTTATTCAAGCCATTTCAATACTTGCAAAAGAAGAAATTACCCCAACCCATATAGATGTTCGTTTTTTGAAACCATTTGATAAAACCATGTTGGATGATGTTTGCAATACCCATCACACCATTATCACGGTTGAAGATAGTACAGTGGTAGGCGGGCTTTTTTCAGAAGTGTCTGAATATATTGTTAAAAAACAATACCATACAAAAGTAGTTCCGATTGCTTTACCTGATACTTTTGTAGAGCATGGGGATATTGCTAATTTACATACATTGGTTGGATTTGATGTGGAAGGTATAGTGGAGGTTTTTCAAAAACTGAGAGAATAACTGTAATTGAAAAACAAATTTTCTTTTACAGTTTTACAAATTTCTGAACTGCAATATTTTGTTCATTATCAATTACTTTAACAAAATAAATTCCGTTTGCCATCAAGGCAATATTAACTTGAACATTATTGTTGTTTATATTTTGTTGTGAAACAAGCGTTTTGCCACTAAGATCCATAATTACATAAGAAGATATGTTATTCTCTGTTTCAATAGTTAGAGTAGAATATGCAGGATTTGGCGATATTACACATATCATTTCTTTATTGTTAGAATGAATTGCTGCATTGCCTGAATAGATGGTCTTAAAATACTGAACATAGTTTTGCGCCCATGCTGCAAATTCATACTGAGCAGATACTTCTATTGGATTGAATTTTAACGAAATATTACCATCTGCATCAGCAAAACCGGCGCTTAAAAGTTCATTTTCACTATTGGTTAATGCGCAATAAGAAAAGGGAGCCACTTTTGCATTCAAACTATTTGTTCCCAAAGGAATAACATTATTTATTTCTACCTGCATTAAAGATGGTTTTGTTAAGTAAGTCATAATAGAGGGATCGCCCATGAGGTGGTAAATTTCCCAATAATATTTTTTTAGATCAGTAGTAGAGGATTGTACGGCTTCATTTCCTGATTTTATCATAGATCCGAAAGTAGTCATCCATGAATTATTATCTTCGTTGTGTGTGTGAAACAATCTGTCGTAAGCACCCAATTGTAAAGGGTTGTAAGTTGGGGTTGCCGTACAGGAAGTTCTTAGTCCAATACTCCAATAGTAGTCTTCGTCCCAGTAGGTATAATCAGAACCGCCGATATAGCCTACAGCGCCTTTTCCTTCTGCGCGAAGCAGTGCCTCTCCAAAGCATTCATTTACGTCGAATTTATTTGACTCACAGCAACTTCCAATCATTAATCCATATTTATTCAAATTATTCATATCTTTAATATGGTTGGTATTGAAAGTGGGATTACTCCAACCGCTTGTACCGCAATGTGCTGTATAATTTGCAATGCCCACTCCTTCACCTATTTCTGTACGAATTTGCGCAGCTTCAGATGAACACGGATGGTAGTGGGCATATACATTGTCGTATCCATATTCGGTAGTAGCATAATTCTGCGAAACATATTCCACAAATCCGTTTCCATAAACTGGCGCATAAAGATGAGACGGATCATATCCAGCAACTAAAACGGCACTATTTAAATAGTCGGGATTTGGCATGGTAAATTGCTCATATTGTAAAGTTTTGTCAATTTGTGGAGTTAGTTGCACTATATTTTGAGCGGAAAAGCGCCCATAGTAGCAACAGGGAAAATTTTCATCTGCCCATGTAAAATAATATAAATCGGTGGGATGAGGATTGCTGCCATACATGCCTGCTCCTGTAAAAGTTGGTATTTGCTGCACATCCCCCACTAACAAAACAAAAGTTGGTGCAGGATTTTCAATTGTAGCATTATCATAATGTGATTTAATGAAATTTGCAATAGAAGTTGTAGTTGTTCCAACGCTATTTTCATCTGTATAAGCAATTTCTACTAAAAAACCCTTTCTTTTTTTCCATGAAATAAACTCATCTAATTCTCCTCTAAATATCTCATGTGCAACAATTAAATATTTAATAGGGGTGTTTTCAAATTCTGCCTTTTTAGTTATTATTGGATTAATCACAATTGAAGAGTGGAATAATGGGCAATCATGTAAATCTTTGATCATTTGTGTTTTAACCAATTCCACTTTTTTGAAAAGAATTTCCACATCAATCTCTTTATATATCTTAATTTCGTTGGTTACAGGATTGTATTGAACCGGAGACACATACAGTTGCCCCAAATTCACATTTCGCATCATTCCAACTTTTTCAAATCTTGCTAACGGCAACGCATAAAAGTTATCGGTTTGATAAGTGGTAAGGTTTTGAACAAATTCTACGTTACCTCTGTGAGATTTTGAAATAGAGGGCTGTGAAGGATAGATGGGAAAATTGATTTCTAAAGTTTTAGCATCAATAATTTCATAATCTTTACCATACACATTCAGCACATAATCTCCAAAAACAGGAATTTCGAGCATACTTACGGAAACAGGAAGTTCAGGGTCTCCAATATTTTTACTTCCTGCGCATCCATCTATAAAAATGCGCGAAAAAAAACTTTCATCAATCTTCACATCTACTTTTTTTAAATCTCCAAAAACAAATGAGATATCAATTTTTTGATAAGAATTTTCATTAATTTTGTAATTTACTTGCGCTTGTAAGGAAAAAGAAAAGAGCGCCAATATAGATAAAAAAAGAAGAATGATATTTTTCATTGGGGAAAATAATATTTAAGTGCAAATAAACACGAAAAAATTAAATAATAACATTGTGTAGTTTTTAATTCAGAAAAATTATCTTTGTTTTATTGCAATAATTTTATAAAATACTTTCCGCCTCTTCTAATTATTAATTTATTTCAAAATTCACCAAAAACGAAAAATTCAATTTTCCATATTTTCTATGTTCGTAAAAATTAGGATGTTTCGAAAAATTGTAGTCTTGTGAATGTTCTAAAATAAGCCAACCACATGGTTTTAAAAGTTGATTTGTAAAAACATGTTCTACTATTTTTTCCCACCCTTTTAATTCATAAGGAGGATCTGCAAAAATGATGTCAAATTTTTGGCGCGAACTTTCCACAAAAGAAAAAGCATCTTCTTTTATCACATTAAGTTGTTCAAATTGCAATTTTTCTGCAGTTTTTCGTATAAAATTTACGCATTCTTGATAATTGTCCACAGAAGTTACAGAAATTGCCCCTCGTGAAGCAAATTCATAAGAGATATTTCCTGTGCCTGAAAATAAGTCTAATACTGTAATTTTGTCGAAAAAAAAATAGTTGTTTAAAATATTGAACAAACTTTCTTTACCCAAATCGGTAGTTGGCCTCACCGGCAATGATGCAGGCGCTTCAATGTGTCTGCCTTTATTTTTACCTTGTATGATACGCATGGTTACTCACTATTATTTATTGTATTCATTGCTCTCTGCAGTCCTGCGGTGCAGAACAACAGACATGCTTCTACTGCTTTTTCAACAGTTCCCTTCACTAGTTCTTGTTCTTCGGGGAAAAAACTTCCCAATACATATTCCATTTGGTATCCTTTTGGATAGTTTTTTCCTATTCCAAATCTCATTCGTGGGAAGTTTTGGTGTTGTAGTATCTCAATAATGTGATTCATTCCGTTGTGTGAGCCGCCACCTCCTTTTGGCCGCAAGCGGAGAGTAGCTACCGGCAAATCAATATCATCGGATATAACCAACAGATTAGTTAACTCTACTTCTTCTTTTTCCACCCAATATCTCACAGCATTCCCGCTTAAGTTCATATAGGTGGTAGGCATAATCAAAACCAATGTTCTCCCTTTATATTTTGCTTCCGCTTTGTATGCGTATCTTTTGGATGTAAAGCTAACCTCTAATTTTTTTGCCAAAGAGTTTACTACTTCAAAACCAATATTATGCCTTGTGCCAGAGTATTTTTGCTCGGCGTTTCCAAGTCCAACGATAAGATATTTTTTTGAGTTCATGAAATTTTGCAAGGTTTTATGAAACTTTTTTTTACATCTATATTATGTTCTTTATAATAACCCATTAACTCATCACATCCTCTAAATCATCTCATCTTCTAACCTCTCAATTTCATTTTCTTCTTCATCTTCAAAATAGACTTTTTTTTCTGGTCCTTCATCTTTATAAAAAAAAGCCAGCACAATACCTGCAATAGCGCCTGCTAAATGTCCTTCCCATGAAATATGTTTATCGGGAAACAATTGTGGAAAAAACCCCCACACAATGCTCCCGTATAAAAAAATGATAATGAGCGAGTATGCCATCAACTTAGTTTCTTGTTTTAATATAGATATGATTACTAAAAAGAATGCCAACGCATACACAATTCCACTAGCGCCAATATGGATGCCATCGGTGCCAATAATCCATGTTAAAATCCCTACAATAAACAAGGACATTAATAATATAAGTAAGGCTTTTGGATGAAAAAAATAAAAAATTGAAAATAATAATACCAGTAAAGGTACTGAATTTGAAAAGAGATGAGCGTAGTCACCATGCAAAAAGTGCATGGTGATAATACCGAATAATCCGTTTATTTTTCTAGGAACTAATCCATATTCGTTCCAATGCAACCCAAACATATCGTTAATTAGAAAAACAACCCAAAGAATAGTTACTATGATAATAGCCTTTAGAATTGCTTGAAAAAAAAATTTTTTTTCAAATTCTTTTGAGGTTTCTTTCTGAATTGGTAGAATAGATTTAGTTTCTTGGGTGGATTGCATCAAGATAAAATTTGCGCAAAAGTATATTAAATTAATAGATACATAAAAAAATAAAAAAATGTTTTGGATTTATGTGATTTATCAAATTTGTTTTTTATACAATATTTCACACAATAAAAACGATTACATTAAATAACAGTATAAAAACAATAACAACTATTTAATTTTCAAAATATCATAATGAAAAACTCAAAAAAAACAAAAATTATGCTTGTTGAAGATAGTCAAAATTTACGTTTAGTACTTAAAGACTACTTCGAAATGATGAACTATGACGTGATTGATTTTGGAGACGGAGAAGCGGCTATTAAAGGTTATTATAAAGGATGTTGTGACATATGCTTATTAGACATTGGATTGCCAAAAAAAGATGGATATATGGTGATAAACGAACTGCATAACATTTCACCTGAATTACCGGTAATTTTTGTAACAGCAAAAGACAGCAAAGAAGACAGAATAAAAGGATTTAAAGCAGGATGTGATGATTATGTAACTAAACCTTTTAGTACAGAAGAGTTACTACTCCGTATGGAAGCCGTATTGAAAAGATATGGTACGAATTCTAAAAACAATATCTTATCCAAAGAGATAATCTTTGAATTTGGAAACATTCAATTCAATTATAGCGAATTAAAATTAATAAAAAGAGAGAAAATTTTTCAGCTTACTCGCAAAGAGGCAAAATTGCTAAAACTGATGTATGATTACAAAAACAAATTGATTCCAAGAGAGATTATTACAAAAGAAATTTGGGGAGAATCAAAGGCTGCAATGGGAAGAAGCTTGGACGTAGTCATTTCAAAAATAAGAAAATATATTCTATCAGAAGAAGATGAACTTCCTAAAAATATTATTACTGATAAAGAAAAAAGAGATAGTAATAAACCCTGCTATGAACCAAAAGTAGAGATAATTAATGTTCACGGAATTGGGTACATACTTAGGATTAATGAATAATGGCTGTTAGTTAAATAATTTTAGAATTGCTGATCCCGTCAATGATTCTCTACTCCAACCATTTGCTAAAGTATCTGATTTTTAAAATCAAATTTAATTGTTTATTCCTCTACGGCAGGCACAATATCCTCTTTGGTTCTAATCATTAATTGATAGGTATCCCTGTAAACAGTTAATATTCCGGTAAGATTATATTCTCTTCTTTCAATGATCATATTTCTGAATTTCGCATAGTTAGAAGTACGAACTGTTATGGGTTGCTTGCCTCCTTTTACAGGTACATTGATTGTCCAGTCTGTAGAAAAATCATTATATGAGAGGGGTTCTCCGATGGCATTCTCATTAAAAGTAACTCCTTCTAAACGCACTAACTTATTCACATCATCATGTGTTAAAAAATCTATTTCATTGTTTGTTAATGGTTTTGGAACATTTTTTAGACTGGGCATTCCATCCTTAATAATATAGTTGTCAAAAAACAAAGAATTAATTCTTCCTACTTGCGTTTCATTATATATCCAACCTATTTGCTTAAGGTTATTATAATCTCCGATAACCAATCCATTACAAACGAGCACAATTTTTTGCCCAACAGGATAAGTATTATACAATCCCGACATATCCAATTCTAATTCCACGCCTCCTGTAGAATCTTGTATTACCATTGATTTATAATAATTTCCGCCCTCATCCGAACTAACTACTACGGCTCTAACATAACGAAGATAAGGTCCTAAAGTGTAACTTACAAGTGAATCGGGCGATGTACTATTCACATGTTTACCCAAAACATTTCTACTATTGATTGTCCAAAAATGTTGAGGTTGGGTACCATAAGGTGGCGTCCAATCTTCAATTTTAAAATCGGGTTCACCCCATTTTTGGCATCCAGCAAACATAATGATGCTCAAAAATAACATTAAAAAAATTCGTAATTTATTCATAATTTGTATATTAAATTTTAATATCTTCCACCCATTTCTGAATGATTTCTTCTTGTCGTGATGAATCTTTAAGTTCTTCGCGAAGAATTTTTTCCGCCACTTCAATAGAAAGATTAGCAATTTCGTTTTTGATGTCAGTAATTGCTTTCATTTTTTCGTTTTCGATTGCTTTGCGGGTTTCCAACATCATGATATCGGTTTCTTTTTCTTGTCTAATTTTAGCTTCATCGTTCATTTTTGCAATCATCTTTCGGGCGTCCGCTAAAATTTTATCACGTTCATCTTTTGCTTCAACCAACAACTGCTGATGTTCAGATTTCAGGTTTTTCATTTCTTGGCGCACTGTTTCTGCTTCTGTAAGTTGTTGCTGGATAAACTGTTCTCTTTCATTAATCATTTTTGTTATGACGGGCCATGCAAATTTTGCTAAAATAAAAAATAGGATACCAAAGCCGATGAGCATCCAAAAAATCAATCCGAAAGAGGGGGTAATGAGTTTCATAAAAAAATTTCATCAAGGGGTGCAAAAGTATAAAAATTCTCCTAAAATTCAAAACCAAATTCTAATAAAAAAATTCTTAAAATTTCTTCTACGAGATGAATGATATCTTGAAAAAATACAACCAATGAGAAATAGAAAAATAGAAACAAATTTATTTGGATAATAATTATAATTCTTTTTAGTTTATATTTTTAATGATTTCTTTTGTACCCAACATTTTTCAATTACGAATTAAAAGTCTCACTACATCATTATGCAACACTTGTTTATTATTATCATTTCAACACTATTTCTAAATATTGGTATCGCCCAAAATCTCAGTAATGGGGACTTGATTTTTGTTTCTTCCGAAAATTCCGATTTTGAAAAATCAATTGTAGAAACTACTAAATTGAAAGATAAAGAATTGAATTTTACGCATGTAGGTATTGTAAATGTAACAGATACGGGCATATTTGTTATTGAAGCAGTTCCTTATAAAGGCGTTATTTATACAAATTTGAAAGATTTTGAAACAGAAAATAAAAATGCTCCATTGTATATTGCCAAATTAATACCGGAATACCAAAAATATACAAACGGCGCCCTTCGGAGAGCCTGTTCTAATCTTGGAAAAGGATATGATTATACCTTTGATTTGGAAAACGACCTTTTTTATTGCAGCGAATTGGTATATGATGCATACGCTTATGCCAGCGGAGATCCTATTTTTTTTGAAACCCCAAACATGACTTTCAAAAAAGAGGGAACTGATGAATTTTTGCTTTATTGGGTAGAATATTTTGAAAAAAATAACCATGCTATTCCAGAAGGAAAACCCGGCATTAATCCAATAGGATTGAGCCGCTCGAATAAATTACGAATTACTGATTACTAACATTATTATGAAATCATTCAGAAAAGAACTCTATTTTAACTTTCCTACGCGCAGAGGATTGAAAAATATTACCCGTGAGGTACAACAGACAATTAACGAAAGCGGCATTAAAGAAGGACTGGTATTGGTAAATGCTATGCACATTACTGCCAGTGTTTTTATTAACGATGACGAAGCGGGACTACACCACGACTATGAAGTATGGTTGGAAAAACTTGTTCCTGAAAAACCATACAGCCAATATCAACATAATGGTTTTGAAGACAATGCAGATGCCCATCTGAAACGTACCGTAATGGGACGTGAAGTCGTTTGCGCCATTACCAATGGCAAACTTGATTTCGGTACTTGGGAGCAAATCTTCTACTTTGAGTTTGACGGTAAACGAAATAAACGTGCGCTCATTAAAATCATTGGAGAATGAATTAATGATTACTGATTAGCACTGTTGCGTTTAAATTAATACTCAAATATAATTCAAATTTTTCTATTTTTGCACCCCCTCTATTGCGTATCACTATACCTATTAATAATGTACACAAAAAACTATTTATCAATAATTTATTTTTCGTAGCATTCTTTTAGTCAAAAACCACTAATCACCAAATATAATGGCGCTAAAATTTCAATATAACAAAACTTCCCTGCAATTACTTGAAAAACAGTTGAAAGTAAGAGTGCGCGCTTTGCCCACTATTAAAAGCAAAGAGAGCGCTTTGAGAATGGAAGTGAAACGCACCAAAGACCGCTTCCATGAATTGGAAAATGAACTAAACCAACAAATTAAAAAATATGACCACTTGGCAAGTCTGTGGAATGAATTTAACCCCGAACTGATTGCCGTAAAAGAGGTAAAGATTGAAACTAAAAAAATTGCCGGCGTATTGTTGCCCCTATTTAAAAATATGTTCTTTGATGAAAAACCCTATAGCCGTTTTCATGCTCCTGTATGGTTTTCTAACGGAATTTCACTGCTGAAACAATTGGCTGAAAGTGGCATTAGAGCAGAATTGGAATACATGAAATTAGAACGATTGGAACATGCCCGAAAAAAAACTACCCAAAAAGTAAACCTCTTCGAAAAAGTTCAAATCCCCGGATATTCAGACGCTATCAGAAAAATTAAAAGATATTTGGAAGATGAAGAGAGTCTTTCTAAATCATCCCAAAAAATTATGCGAACAAACTTGGAAAAAACGCTAAGAAAGGAGGAAGTAGCATGATAACGAAAATGAAGAAATACGATTTTCTGATTTATCATAAAGATTATCAAAATTTTTTATTAAAACTAAGAGAGTTGGGCGTAGTGCATGTCGTGCAAAAACAGCAAGGAATTATTGCCGAAGATAGCGAATTGGCAACTTGGATGAATAAAGAAAAAAGATACCAGGAAACAATAAAAAATCTTACCCGCATTATTAATGATAAAAATATCAAGAATTTAAGTGATGTTGATAAAAATGCAGAAGGTAATAAAATTTTGAAAGAGGCAGAAATGCTATTTGAAGAAAAAGATCGCCTCTTGTTGGATAAACAAGGAATTGAAAAAGAGATAGATAGAATTACTCCGTTAGGACAATTTTTACCGGAAAATATTCACCGCCTTGAAGAAAAAGGTTGGTATCTGCACTTTTACGTTACTTCCGAGTCGAAATTTGATCCGCAATGGACAGAAGAATACAATGCTATTAAACTTATTTTCAACGGATCACAAATCTATTTTGCCACATTTACTAAAAGTCCGAATACTCCGCATATTGAAGCCGAACATATCCGCCTCTCTGAATATTCCATTTCCGAATGGAAAAAAAAGATGATGGGTATTGAAAGTAGAATCAAAGAGATAGATACTGAGTTAACCAACATGGCAAAAGAGAAGATAGAAACTTTACGCTATTGTGAGATGATTGTAAAAGATCATATCAATTTTGAAAAAGTAGAGTTAAGCGGGGACAGGGCAGCCGCAGATAAACTGTTAATTTTGGAAGGATACGTGCCGGAAGATGTTGAACCAAAAACCACCGAAGCCCTTCTTAACGAAGCAGGATATTTTAATATTTCTACGCCAACGCCCGAAGATAATCCTCCCATTAAACTCAAAAACAACCGTTTTGCGAAAGTATTTGAACTGATTACCAATCTTTACGACCGCCCCAATTACCACACTTTTGACCTTACTGCATTTTTTGCTCCGTTTTATATCATCTTCTTTGGGCTTTGTTTGGGCGATTGTGGGTATGGAATGATTATACTTTTAGCCTCGTTGTTTTTGAGGCGTTCAAAAGATGAATTTATGCGCAACGCCGGAAAATTGGCAACCTATTTGGGAATTGGAACGATGATTTTTGGTTTTGTTAGTGGTGGATTTTTCGGAATCTCAATACCCGAGCTGCAAATATCGTGGCTACAACCGTTAAAAAAAATAATTTTAGATTCTAACCAACTTTTCTGGGGCGCGCTTGTTATTGGCGGAATACAAATTATTTACGCCCTCACTATTAAAGCAATAACTACCTGGATGCGTTTCGGATTCTTATACTCCCTTGATACTTTTGGATGGTTGCTTACTATTGTTGGAAATGGCGCCGTTTATTTATTGGTAAAAAAAGAATTGATTCCTGCGGAATTACAACCTACTGCACATATTGTTGTTACTTCAGTGGCGGGTTTTATGATGTTGTTTTTCAATAGTCCAGAAAAAGGTTTAAGAGGTGTTCCGGGCAGTATTGGTTCCGGATTGTTTGGACTTTACAGTAAAATTTCGGGACTATTGGGAGATCTTCTTTCCTATATCCGTCTTTTTGCGCTGGGAATTTCCGGATCAGTGATGGGATTAGTTTTTAACCAACTTGCCGTTGGTTTTGCACCTGATGTAATTATTGTAAAACAATTGGTAATGATACTTATCCTTTTATTTGGGCATACAATTAATATTTTCATTAATGGCATTGGCGCTTTTGTTCACCCTATGCGTCTTACTTTTGTAGAGTTTTATAACAATGCAGGATTTGAAGGAGGAGGAAGAATGTATGAGCCGTTTAGGGAGCTAAGGTTTGAAAATTGACAAAACTTGTTTTATTGATGTAGAATTAAAATTTAGCTAAGTTGTAAAATCATAAGAGTTGTATATGAAAAAAACAGACCTTTCTCAAACAAATACAATCCCCAATTTAAAAAACAAAAACATTAAGATTGGAATTGTTGTAAGTAATTGGAATGAAGAAATTACCAACGCACTCAAAGAGGGTGCGTTGGATTGTTTATATGAAGCAGGTATTGAGAAAAATAAAATTTCTCTTCATTCAGTTCCCGGAAGTTTTGAACTGCCCTCATCTGCTGCCATGCTGTTAGATGCAGACGATACAATTAGCGCAGTGATATGCTTAGGGTGTGTTATTCAAGGTGAAACACGCCATTTTGAGTTTATTTCGCAGGCAGTAGCCAACGGGGTTATGCGTGTTTCATTAGATTACGGCGTGCCGGTAGTTTTTGGTGTGCTTACGTGCGATACAATGGAACAAGCGATAGAACGTGCAGGCGGTAAACACGGTAACAAAGGCGTGGAAGCAGCCTATACCTGCCTGAAAATGATAGAACTGCAACAAAAACTTAATTAAACTTATCCCCATGCGTGTCGTTTTTTTGGGTACCCCCGACTTTGCGGTTGCTACATTAGATGCCATTTATCTGTCTAAACATGAAGTAGTTGGAATAGTTACTGCTCCCGATAAACCTGCGGGCAGAGGTTTAAAAATTCAGTGTTCTGAAGTCAAAAAATATGCTGTTGAAAAAAATATCCCTCTTTTACAACCTGAAAAATTAAAAAATCAAGAGTTTATTGAACAGATTAAACAATGGCAGGCTGATATTTTTGTAGTGGTGGCATTCAGAATGTTACCTTACGAAGTTTACAATATTCCCCCGAAAGGAACTTTTAATGTTCATGCTTCTTTATTACCCCAATATCGTGGCGCTGCACCCATCCATTGGACTATTATGAACGGCGAAACTAAAACAGGTATTACTACTTTTTTTCTAAATAATGAAATAGATTGCGGGGATATTATTCTGCAAAAAGAAATAGATATTTTACCAGATGAGACTACAGGAGAATTGTATGACAGATTAAAAAAGTTAGGAGCGGAAATGGCGGTAGAAACGTTATCGTTCATTGAAAAAGGAAACATTATTCCGTTGCCCCAAATTCAAAGGAATAGTGATTTGATAAAACTTGCTCCCAAAATTCACAAAGAGGATACAATAATTAACTGGAATCTTCCGGCGAAAGAGATTATTAATAAAATTCGCGGGCTTGCTCCCTACCCTGGAGCGGTTACCTTGCTCAAGAAAAATGATGGAAATTTGGTATCTGTAAAAATTTTTGAAGCAACGATTACCCCTGAAAAATCTAATGAAATAAGTGGAAAAATTGATACGGATAATAAGAGTTTTTTCTATATTTCTTCCAAAGATTTCAAAATTTCTATCCTTAACTTGCAATTTGAAGGAAAAATAAGAATAAATGTGAATGATTTTCTTCATGGGTGTAATATCAATAATTACACTATTTTTATAAAATAGTATATTATTTATTCAAAAAATCGAAAAGTTATTAACATTATTAATATTTTTATCAACAATTTGATAAAAGATGTTAATAAACAGGAAAAAAACAAAAAATATTTTAGATTTGCAAAATTTTAAAAATCAAAACTTTTAACCATTAAAAAATTGTATTTATGAACAAAGCAGAACTAATTACCGCAATGGCTGAAAAAGCCTGTTTAACAAAAGTTGATGCAAAAGCTGCGTTGGATGCATTTTTATGTGCCACTACAACTGCTCTTTCAAAAGGAGACAAATTGACTCTTATTGGATTTGGAACATTTTCCGTAACCAACCGTCCGGCAAGAAAAGGAAGAAATCCTAGAACAAAGAAAGAGATTATGATTCCTGCAAAGAAAGTAGTTAAATTTAAAGCCGGTGCAGAACTTGCTGCAAAAGTTTAATTGAGTTTTTTGTTTCATTTATAATTGAGCGTTAATAATTCCATTGATTATTAACGCTCAATTATTCTATACCTTTTACCCGGTAATGCTTCAATAATTCCGTTGAGTTCCAATCCCAACAGTACGGATGCAATTTTTGATGGTGTGAGAGATACTGAATTGGTGATTAATGCATCAATATCGGGTTCTCTAAGAGTTCGTATGATAGAAACTACGTTCTCTTCATCTTCATTCAGTTCTTGAAAAATTTGCGGTTGAATACAGGGTGGTTTTTCATCATTCCATCCCATCATGTCAATAATATCCTCGCCCGAAGTAACCAATGCGGCTAAGTTTTGCCGAATAAGTTCGTGACATCCTTCTTGATAGGGTTCGAAAATAGAACCCGGTATAGCAAAAACATCGCGTTGGTAAGAGTGTGCAATACATGCGGTAATGATACTGCCTCCGCGTTTACCCGTTTCAACTACCAACAAAGCGTCTGCCATACCTGCAATAATTCGATTCCGCTTGGGAAAATTTTGCCTGTCGGGTTGCGTAAAATAGGAAAACTCAGACACCAACGAACTTCCAAAATCTTCCATTCGTTTTGCTAATTTCTTATTGGAAGCTGGATATATATTTCCAAATCCTGAACCCATAACGCCTACCGTATGTAATTGATTATCTAAGGCTGCTTCGTGTGCAAAAGTGTCAATTCCAATTGCTAATCCACTGATAATTGAAATGTTTTGAGAAGATAATTCGGACACTACACGCCGTACTATATCCTTTCCGTAAGAAGTTGCATGACGCGTTCCCACAATTGCCAGTGTTTTGTCCATATTAAACTCATTATTTCCTTTATAACTAAACATATAGGGCGCATCATTACATCGCAGCAAACGTTTGGGATACTCAAAATCTGAAAAAAAACAATAACTGATACCGTTTTTTTCTGCCATATTCAGTTCATTATCCACTGCCTTAACTATTTCAGGAGTTAACACTGGGTGTTCGGGAAAAGATCGCGTAGTATTAATTTTTTTACGTACAGAATTAAAATCATTGAACAGTAGTGAAGCGCTTCCTGAAATTTGTAATAATTTCTTAATTATAGAATTACCATATCCTTTTTGGTAATAAAGCGCAATTTTGTAAAAGAGTTCATCGAGCATGTTGAATAGTATTTATGAGGTTGCAAAGATAAATAATATTCATCCAAAAGTCAAGTAGTTTATAAAAAATTCTATTTTTGCCCAAATTATTAATTTGAAAAGGAAATTAATTTCTTTCCTCATTATGTTGTTTTTTGCCCTCTCTTTTGGATTGGTCTTGTATTATATTACTATATGGAAAACTCCTTTTTATAAAAAACAGGAAGAATTTAAACTCACAATTCCGCAAACTGATGTAGAAGAAGATGTGGATGTCGTAAAAGTATTACTTTTGTTTCATGCTTCGGATTATTTTGTGTATAAAGGAGTTCCGATAGGTTTTCAATATGAAATGCTTAGAGAATTGGAAAAAGGAATAGGAAGAAATGTAGAAATTAAAGTGGAAACAGATCCCATTATCGTTCTCAAAAAATTATTTGAAAACTGCTATGATATTGTGGTTATGGATATTAATTATAATGGTTTTTTACTCCCCATATTCTATAGTTCTATTCCTCATTCTTATTCTTATCCCGTATTAGTTTCTGAAAATAAAGTAGATAGCGCTAATAATCATGTAATAATGGCATCGAATGATTTTCCTGCAAAACTTTTTTTTAATAATGATTCCCATTATAGTCAGTGTCCAATTCAAAAAGAATATAATTATTCAACCGAAGAACTCTTTGAACAATTGGATGAAGGAAACATTGCTTATCTTATTTGCGATTATAATCAAGCTATTACCTTAATTCCTTTCTATTCAAATGTACAAATAATTGAAAAAGCAGGACCGCTGTTTGAGAGAAGATGGGTGTTAAATAAAAAAAATATTCAACTCAATGAAGATATCAATCATTGGTTGTTAGATTTTAAAAAAACTGCAAAATATCGTTGGCTTATAAAAAAATATTTTGCCTCAGAATCTTCTTTAATTCAAGAATCGTTTGCTAAAAATAAAAAAAATGATATCTCTCAATATGATGATATAATAAAAAAACACGCACAAAAATATGGTATAGACTGGCGTTTTGTGGCTTCAATAATTTGTCAGGAAACCAAATTTATTTCAGGGTTAACGGGAAAAGGAGGAAGTTGTGGATTGATGCAGTTGATGCCGGTTACAATGGAATATTATGGTATTTCGGAAGATGACGGCGATGAAGAAAATATTTGTGCCGGAGTACAGCATCTTAATACCATTCGAAAATCGTTTGATGATATTGAAGATGAAGAACAGAAACTCTATTTTATAGCGGCTGCTTACAATGCCGGACGTGGGCATATTTTTGATGCGCAACGTTTATGCGCTAAATTTGAAGATGATTTTAATGATTGGAAAGATGTTGCTAAATACTTAAAACTAAAATCTCAATACGAATTTGCTACCGACTCCGTAGTAAAATCAGGGTATTTGCCAGGAACATACACCGTGAAATATGCACAACAAGTTATGGAACGTTATTATGCTTATAAAGCAGCCTATCCTTAATCTAATTACGATTTTGACATGCAAAAAGTTACTCCCAAAAAAGCACTCGGACAACATTTTCTTAATAATCAATCTATTGCAGAGAAAATTGTGCAAAGTATTTCTACAACAAATCATAATATTTTAGAAATTGGTCCCGGAATGGGAATTTTAACTCAATTTTTATCTCAATGTGAAGATAGTAACTTTAAAGTAGTTGAAATTGATGCTGAATCGGTGGTCTATTTGAAAAACAAACTTCCTTCTTTACATATTATACATGATGATTTTTTGAAACTGAATCTATCAGAACATTTTACAGAAAAACTAACTGTCATTGGAAATTTTCCGTACAACATATCTTCTCAAATTTTATTTAAAGTATTGGAAAATAAAGATAGGGTAACCGAATTGGTAGGGATGTTTCAAAAAGAGGTGGCTGAGCGGGTGGCATCTAAACCGGGCAAAAAAATGTACGGTATTTTAAGTGTTTTGTTGCAAGCCTATTACGATATTGAATACTTATTTACGGTAGATGAAGATCAGTTTACTCCTCCTCCAAAGGTAAAGTCAGGAGTTATTCGTATGATTAGGAATCCTGAAAAAAAACTTTGTTGTGATGAGGTATTATTTAAGAGTGTGGTAAAAACAGCATTTAATCAGCGGCGTAAGACGTTGCGCAACTCATTAAAAAGTTTTTCATTTACAGAAGAATATAAAAATAATCCTATCTTTTCTATGCGTCCGGAACAGCTATCAGCGGAACAGTTTGAAGAAATATGTTTCAAAGGGGATTGATGAGGGAGATATCTTAGTGATTGACAAAAGTGTAGAACCATACAATAATTGTTTGGCATTTTGTTCTATTGACGGCGAGTTTACTTTAAAACGGTTGTTAATAATGAAAGACAACGTGATCATTGTGCTGGCAAACAAAGGTTATCAATCGATTAGAATTGTTGAAAATAATCACTTCATCTCCCTAATCATTAATCATTTAATTCATTGACCACTATATAATAACCACTAACAAAACCTTACAAACTTCTTTGCCCTCCTCACTGTAAAGCGTTGCATTAAAGTTTTGGGGAACTGTTTCTTGCATGACAATGCAATATTTTTCACCGGGTTTCAGTTGGTTGGAGTAATTAATCACCACTTCTTTTATTTGATGTTGATTATAGAAGTCGTAAGAAAGTTGATCCACTACCCAGCGGACATAACTGGCATTGTTCACATGTTGATTCATATCCAAATCGGATAACAAAACAGAATTAAATTTAGGATTTTGGGAGTATTCTAAACGCTGTAATCGGGGCACCCGTCCTTCAAATGCCATTCGGTCTTTGGGATAATCTAACTTCGTGTTCAATTTTTCTAACCGTACGATTTTATTAAGGCGATAATCTACTAGCATCCATTCGGAAATAGCACAGCAAAGCAACTCACCTGTTTCACTAAACACTTCGTAATCTCTTAAAAACATGATAGATTCGCGTTCTTTTGCCCACGTATCCACTCTGATTCTATCATTCCATTTCGGCAACTTATAAATTTTCAGGTGCAATTTTGCCAATGCCCAAAACAATCCCTGTTCATATAATTCCTGCCACCCTCTTTTCAGGTAACTCACATGCGACCACGCCGTTTCGTGCATCATACTTAATAATTTAGAGATAGATATATTACAATTATGATCTACATCATAACCGCAAATGTAAAACTCCCGAGAAAAAACATGATTATTATACATGGTAATAAAAAATTTACGCGCAAAAATACTTTTTTTAAGCCCCTTTAGCTTCTTTTTTTATAACTAATTACCGCCCAGAGATTAGCGCCAACTGCAAAACCGAGTAACGTAGTCAATTGCGGCAAGATATCAGGTATTGTACATCCTTTAAGATATACAAAACGCATTATTTCAGCATAATAACGCAAAGGGTTTACCATTGTTAGCCATTGCGCCCATCTCGGCATGGAGGCAATCGGCGTAAGTAATCCGCTCATTAATATGAAGACTACCAAAAAAAACATGGCAATCATCATAGCTTGTTGCATGGTATCCGATTTATTGGAAACCACCAATCCAATTCCTGTCATGGTAAGAATAAAAAGCGCTGCCGCCAAGTAGAGGGTTCCAAAACTACCCATGGGGGTTAATCCATACACAAGATAGGCAATAATAAATCCAATAGTGAGTACAATAAAACCTATGACCCAAAAAGGGATTATTTTAGCCAGAATAAAATAGAATTTTTTTACAGGCGTAACATTCATTTGTTCAATAGTTCCGTTTTCTTTTTCCATTACAATGCTTACAGCCGGCATAGCGCCACACATTAATACAAGAAGCATCATCAGGATAGCGGGAACCATGTATGCCTTATAGTTCATCAAAGGATTAAAAAGCGAGTGATTGGTAATTTGTATGTTTTGTTGGGGTGTTCCTTCAATAAAAATTATCAATTCCATAGTAATATTTTTAGAAAAATCCATAGCAATGGAAGACAAATAAGCGGTTCCCATCATTCCTTTCATCCCATCTACCGCATTGGCTGAAATAAAAACTTTTGACATTTTTTGTTTTACTAAATCCTGTTCAAAGTTTTTTGGAATCTCTAAAATAGCATCCGTTTTTCCTGTTTCAATTTGATTTTTCAAGGCGGCATTGTAATTGGCTTCATTTGCCACTATTTGATAATAATTTGAGGAGGCAATTTTTTCTATAAAACGTTTAGAATAGGTAGAATGGTCGTTATCTACTATCGTTAGTCTAATATTTTTCACTTCAAAATTGGCGGCAAAAGGTAATATTAAAAGAAAAATTACAGGCATCGCGAAAATGATAATCGGGAGTATGCTGTTTCTTCTTATTAACTTAAATTCTTTTTCAATTAAGTATTTGAGCATGGTATGATTAATTTTTTAATTTAATATTTGATATTGGAAATTAAAAATGTCTTGGTAAAAAAAACTTCATATAACTTTAATAATAAGCATGTTAATTATTTTCTGTCATCTTTTTCGCTTTAGAACCTCCAATTACTGCCGTCAATTCTTCCAGAGTTGCCGCTTTAATTTTCGAAACGCTTTTAAAGTGCGCTAAAAGTTTCTCTTTACTAACTTTGCCAATTCCTTTAATATCATCTAATTCTGAATGAATACTCTTTTTTGCACGGCGTTTACGGTGATGGATTATTCCAAACCTATGCACCTCATCTCGAATACGTTGCAGTAATTTTTGCGATTCCGATTTTTTATCTATACATAACGGCGCAGATTCCCCTACCCTGTAAATATCTTCCAATCGTTTTGCAATGCCAATCACCATGATATTATTTTGTATATTAAGTTCTGTCAATGCTTGATGTGCAGCGCTAAGTTGCCCTTTTCCGCCATCAATAATAATTAAGTTGGGCAAGTTTTTCTCTTCTTCCAATAAGCGGCTGTAACGTCGTTTAATGACTTCATACATAGAAGCAAAATCATCGGGTCCAGTAACCGTTTTAATATTAAAATGACGGTACTCTTTTTTATCAGGTTTTCCATATTTAAAATGTACCATAGCGGCAACCGGTTCATCGCCTTGGGTATTGGAGTTGTCAAAACACTCAATAGTTATGGGCAGATGTTGCATATCCAAATCTTTTTGCAGAGTTTGTAGTATTCTGTTTTGGCGTCTCTCGGGATCAGCCAGTTCCATCCTCTTTTGTTTCTCCAACATTGATATTTTAGCATTCTTTTGCGAAAGCTCTAACAACTTTTTCTTATCGCCGCGAGTGGGTATCGTAAAGTTTGTTTTTTCTTTGATTAGATCAATCTGAAAAGGAATGATAATTTCTTGTGACAGCGTTTCAAAACGTTTTTCAATTTCTACCATTGCTTTTAACAAAAGTTCCTCTTTGGTATCGGTTAAATTGTTTTGAATTTCGAATGTACAACTCTGCACAATGGTACCTTCAACAATTCGCATAAAGTTTACAAAAGCGTTGTCGTTTTCCTCTTCTATTGAAAACACATCGCAGTGTGATATTTCAGGATTTACCACTATTGATTTTCCTTGATAAGATTCTAATATTTGAATTTGTTCTTTAATGATCTGCGCTTTTTCAAACTCCCATTTTTCTGCAAGCTGCATCATTTCTGTTTTTAGTTTGCGCATCACTTCGTTCATGTTTCCTTTTAGTATTTGAATTACTTTCCGAATATTTTCCATGTATTCTTCCTGTGAGATGTATCCAACGCACGGCGCCGCGCATTTTTTAATGTGATACTGCAAACAGGGGCGACTCTTTTTTTGCAAAACTTTGCAGGTACGAACGAAGAACAATTCAAACAGCGTATTCATCAACGAGTGCATGAAACGCAAAGAGGAATAAGGACCAAACAATTCTTCTTTTTCAGCGTTTGGGGTTCTGGTATAGTATAATCTCGGAAATTCTTCTTTACTTACAGCCAACCACGGATAGGTTTTGTCGTCTTTCAGCATGGCATTATACCGTGGCCTGAATTGCTTAATCATACTGTTTTCCAACAATAATGCTTCCCATTCTGAATTTACCACCGTAAATTGAAT
Source organism: Lentimicrobiaceae bacterium (assembly GCA_009776395.1). Taxonomy (GTDB): domain Bacteria; phylum Bacteroidota; class Bacteroidia; order Bacteroidales; family WCHB1-69; genus WRNX01. The sequence continues at coordinate 2,099 of WRNX01000007.1, read as the reverse complement.
ATCTTTTATTTTAGATACTAATACACTTAATTTTGGATATTGATGAGTCTTTGTAAAATAGGAAGCTACTCTTTTTTTTAGCACTTTCGCTTTGCCAATATAGATAATAGTTCCTTTTTCATCTAAAAATTGGTACACGCCGGGTTTTTCGGGAAACGACTTTAGCAGAAGCGGGATTGATTTGTACATTAATTAGTGATTAATGATTTAAAGAGAAAACCGGAGTGATTTTAATCACCCCGGTTTTCCACAACCATGAAAACAAATATTACTTTTTAGCTAAAAAGTCTTTTACATTTTCGGATTCTACCACTGCATCTTTAAATGTGTAGGCTCCGGTTTTGAGAGAGCGTTCCATCTTAATCACGCGGGTATAAGTTACCCCGCCGGTTCTTTTTAATGTTGCAACTACTTTCTTTGCCATATCTTAAACTATTTAATCTCTTTATGAACGGTTACTCTCTTTAAAAATGGATTATATTTTTTTAATTCCAATCTTTCTGTTGTATTTTTTCTATTTTTGGTAGAAATGTATCTTGACATACCCGGCACGCCGCTGGTTTTTTGCTCCGTGCATTCTAAAATTATTTGTTGCCGTGCTTCTTTATTTTTCTTTGCCATTGTACTTCTTTTTAAGAATAAATCTTTCTATCAAATGAGGGCGCAAAAATATACTTTTTTACATATCAAAACTTAAAATAATATTTTTATTGAATATTTATTCTAACCTATTCATTTTAAACTTTAAATATTTAAATATTTAAATCTTAAATAACCAATTGTTTCCAAATTTCATCTTTTAGCTGTTGTAAATTTTGATGGTTAACCGAAGAAATAAATAACACAGGAATATTATTAGGAAGTTTTTTTTGAAGTAATTTTAATTCTTTTTCAATCATTAAATCACATTTTGTAATTGCAAGTATCCTTTTTTTATCCATCAATTCAGGATTATAAGTTTGCAGTTCGTGTAGAAGTATTTTGTATTCTTTTTTAATACTTTCCGTATTACATGGAATCATAAAGAGTAATACCGAATTTCTTTCAATATGTCTCAGAAAACGAAGTCCTAATCCTTTTCCTTCCGATGCGCCTTCAATAATACCCGGAATATCTGCAATAACAAACGATTGATGATTTCTGTAAGCAACCATTCCCAAGTTTGGACGTAATGTGGTAAACGGATAATCTGCAATTTTAGGTTTTGCATTCGACAATACAGAGATTAGTGTTGATTTTCCTGCATTGGGAAAACCTACCAATCCTACATCAGCCAATACTTTCAATTCTAAAACCAACCACTGTTCTGTTCCCTCTTCGCCGGGTTGGGCAAAGCGCGGAGTTTGACGGGTTGCAGATTTAAAGTGTACATTGCCCAAACCGCCCCTTCCACCTTTCAAAACAACAAACTCCTGTCCATCTTCTACCACTTCCCCAATAAATTCATCGGTTTCAGCATCTTTTACAACGGTGCCTAACGGAACTTCCACCACGGCGTTTTTACCGTTTCTTCCAAAACATTGGTTGGATGATCCGTTTTCACCATCTTCTGCAAAAATATGTTTCGTATAGCGCAAGTGCAATAATGTCCACAGATTACGATTTCCTTTTAGGATAATATCGCCGCCTTTGCCGCCGTCTCCGCCATCGGGTCCTGCTTTGGGATCTTGTGCGGTTCGTTGCAAATGTGCAGAGCCCGCCCCGCCCTTTCCTGAGCGGAAGAAAATTTTTACATAATCAATGAAGTTTTCGTTTGCCATAATTTAGTGATTAGGTGATGAGATGATGAGGTGATTGATTTAAAGATTTAAAGATTTAAAGATTTAAAGATTTAAAGATTTTTAAATCTAAATGGTTATTTTTTAAATTTTTAAATTTTTAAATTTTTATTGCTTTTAATTCTTAATTTTTAATTTTTCCTCGACCCCGGTTTCACAAACGGGATTCCTTGTTTGCACAAGGGGCAGTTTTCCGGTTCCCAACTTTCGATATCTAATTTAATGGCTTCAAAAATCGGGTATCCAATATCGCCGGTACTTCGGTTTGCAATACAGGCAATACCCACTATTTCAACGCCATACTCTTTCAGGGCATCAATG
>WRNX01000006.1 GCA_009776395.1 Lentimicrobiaceae bacterium | reverse complement strand
CAAACTACTGAAATTCAATGTGGTATTATTGCATTTCAGGAATTGTACAAACAAAATGAAGAGTATATTTATTACGCAGAAATAGAGAAAGATAAAATATTGACTCAAAAACTGATGTTACTTTTTGAAGAACATTTGAAACAACTTTTATTATCTATTTTTGATGAAAAAACTGCTTTTTCTCAAACTGATGATATTGATAATTGCCAATATTGTGATTATAAGAATATTTGTAACAGATAATAATGATTTACTGTCCATTTGGCAAACTGCAGATAATAGTTGTACGCCTTGTCAAACACAACCATTTTTGACTTGCGACCAACTCCTTTCATTATGTCCGAAAATATAAAGTTATGGTACTTGAATCAAAAGCGTAAAAATAATCACTGATCATTAATCATTAAATTCGTGTAATTCGTAGTTGAAAAATAAAACAATTTTAATACTTTTGCAGTTGTAAAATTTTTGCATCATAAATACCCTGCTAAAACTGCCCACCGGCATAAAAATACAAATCATTAATTAATCATTTATAGATATGGAAAATCAAGAAAAACAAGGAATTAAACTTATCTTTTCGTATGAGAACAAAAGTTGCGCCATTAGAGTGCTAAACCCGCATGAAAGTATTAAATTTACCCTTGAAAAGGTAAAAGAGGAAGCAAGATCTATCCCCGACAAATTATGGATTCTGCCCGAAATGGATAACGGCGGAAATAGAATTAAATACTATTTCGGTAGAATGAACGAAGATGGGAAGAGCGAAATCTTAAAAGAAAAAAGCAACACCGGCGAAGAACAAAGTCTTTTCGATTACAAAGTGAAAGAAGGAGACAAATTAATTATTATTAAAAAAACGATAGCGGGATAAAAAATAATTAATAATTAATAATTAAAAATTAATTTAAGAAATGGAACGAGAAATTGAAAATTTTAAAGAAAAGAGATTTATCGGCAAAGATGCCCGCTTGTTTAAAGAATGGGAAATGTTAGATAAAAGGTTGGAAAACGACCCTAAAGGAACTTACATTATCCGCAAAAGAAATGGACTTGGATTGCCCGTTGTTTTTGACATTATTTTTAATATCAAAAGCATTGTTGGCGTAACGCCGGCAAATGAAGCTGGCGAACAAAAACCTGTTTTCGGCGATAATCACGTGATGCGAATCACACTGCCCAATAATTATCCCAGTGCAGATGGACAACCCGAATTTGTGTTTACCTCTGAAGTATGGCACCCCAATATCCGCTTTTTTGGCGATTTTAAAGGACGAGTTTGCCTCAATACCGGCGACAGCGGCGTGCATACCCACTTAATTGATTACATGGATAGAGTAATTGATTATTTGAAGTACGAAGATTATCATGCCAAAAACGAATACCCATACCCCGAAGATTTAGACGTTGCCGAATGGGTGCTAAAACAAGGTGAACCCAAAGGATGGATTATTTTTGACCAATAGTAACATAATGAAAAAAAATATTATTATTCTAATCATCTTATTGTGGAGCTGTTATGATATATCAGCACAAAAGAAAATTGTTTTACAATCCCCAAAAATGCAATACGTTGAAACACAATTGTATGATGAAGAAAATAATTATATTTTAACGCTTCCCCTTACTTTCAATATGGCTAATAAAAATATCCTCACAGTAATGGTGGGTGGCGAAGGCATTCTTTCTAATAATCAATCGGTATGTTTCTTTTCTAATGAGATGACAGTAACCGATGTAATGAAAAAGGATAAAAATATGAAAGCTACCAAAACTTTTATAAAGAAAAATTCGGAATTGAATGTTATACTATTGCCGCATAGAAAAGTTAAATTGTACCGTTCGTTTGATGATGGTTATGAAATAGTGAAAAAGAATGCAAAACCTGTTTTCTTTGAAATAAACGCAACTCCACCACAACCCACTACTTTTTATTTGCAATTTTATGTGGCAAAAACAGAAAAAAAAATCCCATATATTTTACATGCAAAATGTAAACCTGTTGAAATTGAATTAATTATTAAATAATATTTTACAAATGAAATCAAAACTATTCTTACTTAGTCTATCGTTAATCATAATTTTAAATGGATTCTCGCAAGAAAAAAGAATCCTGCTTGAACCCAGTACCGATTTTAACACTACTGTTGCATTACGAAACAGTGAAGGAAAAGAAACCGGTATAAGATTGCCTGTTATCTTAGTTTGGGATAACAGAGATGATGTAATTCAAGTGGAATTTAAAAACATTAAATCAGAAAATCCTTTATATCTGTTTTCGGGTGTGATTCCCTTTAATAAAGTTAAAAAAGCAAAAAAAGAGATCACTTTCAGTAAAGAGATAAAAAGAACCGCTTCCCCTAAGAGAAAAGCAAGAAGTGTTGGAAACGACTGGCTTATTAACGCAAAAACGGATGCAACCGTAAAACCCAAAATTTACAATTTACAAGATCCGCCCGGCGCCACAGTAAAGTTTAAAGTTATAAATTCAGGGAAGGTATCATGTTCGCTATTATTGAAAATTTACGCAGGTTCTAACTTTACGAAAGGCAAAAAAAATGGAGTATTGATTGAATCTATTTCAGAAATAAAGTTTGATATTGATTTGAAAGGTCCTTGCCAGGATGCTGCATTGAAAGATATTATTTCACAACTCAATAAAAAAATTAAAGAGATAAATACAAACACAACAAAGATAAATACTGATAGAATTGCCTTGGAAAGAATGTCGGTAAATCAAGTTAAAAATACAAAACCAAAACCAGCAAGTAAAGACAAAAGAATTAACAGTATTGCAGATGAAAAATATATGAAATACGGCAATTGCGCTGTTTTAGTGGAAACAGTTACCGAATATAACGCCTCTTTGGATTCTTACGAAAATGCCATGAACTCTTATAATGATTTGTTGGAAGAAAGAAGAGGAGATATTCCTTACACCCCTGCAAATAATTGTCAATCTTTAAAAACTGCAAACGAAAAATTGATGAGTTTGTATTATAAAATGGAACAAAGTAAAGACCATAAATCTTTTCAAACAGAATATGATAATATTATCAATGGGGTGGAAGAGAACGAGAGTTGCAAAGAGTACGCCGCGTATAAAGAATGGTGCAAAGGAATTGAAAAACTGCTAAAAAAATAAAATATGAAAATAAAATTGTTTCTTCTTTCATTTCTTTTTCTCATTTTTGGGGTAAACGGACAAAAACAAAAATTGGATGAAATTTTTGATATGGGCGACTCCGATTACCAGCAAGGAAATACGACGCTGTATGTGGATCACGATGTTTCGCAAGGTAACGCAGGAACAGATAAGGCAAAACAGGATTCTATCAACCAATTATATCAAAAATGGAAAACTTTTTTTACGGAAAAAAATAATACGGTTCAACAAGTTCTTACTACCATTGAACAATTAGACGAGAGTAAGACTACGAAAGCGGAGGTAAAAAAGTATAAACGCCAAATTGATGATTGTAAGGAAGATGTTACAGATTATATAAACAATAATAACGATGTTTCCTGGAAAAATTTTGATGATTTGGTTGCCTTGTACGGATTGTTTAACAAAAATTGTCGCAACGCTTCCACAACACTTGAAGATTTGGACGAAAAAGTAAAAGATAAAAAACCAATTAATAAGTGGATTATTATTGGAGGATGTTTGTTGGTTTTAATGATGATTTTACCCTTTATTATTAAAATAATTAAGGCAAGAAAAACAAAAAAACAACAACAAAAACAGGCTCAAAAACAAAAGGAAGAGATAGAAAAACGGATGCTTTTATCTAATGAACAAAATGTAGTCACACTCAAAGAATAACATTATGAAAAACAGATATCACATAATCAATAAAATTAAACAAACTATGAAAAAACAACAATGGATAATCTTTTTACTGATATTGGTTATCGCTAATTTTCAAAAAGTTTCGGGACAAGTAAATGCAACTTATGATAAAACAGATAGTACGCTAACCATTGTGAACACTCCTAATCGTCCTTTCATTATTTTTTCAAATCATGTAAACAGGGAAGAACTTTTGTTCAATAACAGTTTTCAGTTTTCGCCGGAAGATATGGTTACAGCGTTTTGTGGGGTAGATTTTCCGATTAATTATCAAGAAATTACAGGGATAAAAGTTTTTTATAGCGTAAAAGAGGCGCCCCCAACATTTGTGTTCTACTACTATGAAGAGGGAACTCCCATCATTATTAAAGAAAGTGATAAAAGAGAAATTAATGTGGAAATAGCTGAAACTCCCAAAAAAGAAAAACCCGCTCCTACTAAAACAACAACAACTCCTGCGGTAGCAAAGAAAGCCATCATCAATCCTTACACGGATATGGTAAACGATTTTTTATCAAAAAGTAATAAACTTCTTCAAAGGAAAAAAGAGTGGGATTATCAGGAAAGTATAAATCTTCAAAATAAAAAACTTGAAGCGCAACAGTTGAAGAAAGAGATTGAAAATTACATGGAAACTCTTTGGGAAAAGAAAAATAATACCAAAACAAAATGCGAAGATTGCGATATTTTGATTAAATCTTCACAAACCTTGTGTTCCAATCTTGAAAAACTGTCAAGTAGAATTGTAAATGCTCTGAAAAAAGTTAGCGATCAGGTGGTTATTGGTTGGAAAATGGAATTTCGAGATCTTATTCTACAACCTGTATTATCTTCCGATAGCGCCGCCCTGTTAAAAATTCGGAAAGAAATTGATACCCGAAGCCAGCATCCTTTATGGGGTTGGATTGGATTGGGAAAGGTAAACCATGCATTACAAGAGGTTAAAGAGCATTACAATAAAATACTTATAGAAAGTAAAATCTTTATTTTGCAAAAACAAAGTGAATATGAAGATGAAAATGATAAAGCGGTAATTGAAGATCTACAGAACGATATTCCTGAAATGTATGACGAAATACCCTTTTACAAAGATTCACTTTCGCGAATTGAGATCCCCATCGTAAAATTAACGATTTTGGGAATAGTAGTGCTTATGCTTCTCGCGGGGATTACTTTTTATATCCGTATCATTCTTAAAAACAAAAAAATAGAAAAAAAGAAACAGGAGAAGACCGATTCTTATAAGGGTGGACTTCTTATTGAAGAGGATGATGTTATTGAAGTCATTACCTATACTGTGAATATGGCGGATATTAAAGAACGGAAAGGAATAGACTATTTAGAAATCAATATGTTGGATATGGTAGATAATTCCACCATTCGTAATGTTTATATGAGTAGAGAGGCTATTTTGAAGATCCATAAGTTCTTTTCTGAATTTTTTAAAGCAAACGGTAAGGCAAACGAAACGGGATGTTTTTTGGTGGGTCGTTGGGAATATGTAGAAGATTCTAACCAACAAGTGTATGATATTAGCATCGAAGATATTGTTGCACCCGGCGATGATGCCATTTATGGTGAGTACAATTTGAATTTTGGCGCAAAAATTGGCATTACTCTAAATTATGCTATTGAAAATAAGTGTGAAACAACCGGCAATGAATATGTGCATACGGCATGGATGCATACGCATCCGGGGTTGGGACTGTTTTTATCCAATCAGGATTTAAGCGTACAATCGCAATTAGCCCACAGTCAGCATCCGGGGCGTTTACTTGCTATTGTTATGGATAGCGCTACTCCCGATTTGAAAATGGCATTTTTTACACCTCAAAAAACCGGAACAATGAATAATGACAAAAACCTGAAAAAATTATTGTCGTTGCAAGAACTTACCCTTTGGGCGAAAAAAACGATAAAAAAACCAAATCAAAAAATAAAGAATAATCATTCTAATCACTAAGCATTAATGATATTTGGAATATTTAAATTGATATTGCATGAAGTTACCTCATCCTATTCCATATCAAGGAAGTAAGCGAAATTTGGCAGATCAGATTTTGCGATATTTTCCTAATGAGTTTTATCGTTTAATAGAACCTTTTGCAGGTTCTGCTGCCATATCTGTTGCCTCTGCCTATTACTATAAAGCTAATAAGTTTATCATCAATGATGTTAACCAGCCACTTATGGAGTTGTGGAACGAAATTATCAATCATCCAACTCAAATCATAAAAAATTATTATGATATTTGGAATGGACAATTAGGAAATGAGGAAGAATACTATTATCATATTCGCACAAAGTTTAATGAAACAAAGCAACCCGATTATCTTCTGTTTTTGTTGGCGAAATGTGTAAAGGCATCTGTGAGGTATAATGCCATGGGCGATTTTAACCAAAGCCCTGACAAACGTAGATTGGGGCGAAATCCGCAAATGATGCGAGAAGATATTTTGCAGGTATCTCGCCTGTTGAAAAATAAAGTAGAATTATGCCATGATGACTATTCAACCATTTTAGATGAGGCTACAGAATTTGATTTAATTTACATGGATCCACCTTACCAGGGAACAGGCATAAATGGCGGATTTAATTACGCAGGGAATATTGACTTTGATGATTTTATCATATCTCTTTATAATCTTAACAAAAAAAACATACCGTTTATTTTAAGTTTTGACGGTCGGACAGATAAAAAAACATATGGTCGCCCATTACCTGATGAATTAAAATTAAAAAAAATAGAAATAAATGCAGGTCGTTCAACACAGGCAACTTTACTTAATAGGACAGAATATACTTATGAAGCAATTTACTTATCCCCAAGTTTGCTTCAAAAAATAGAGATTCCAACAGTTCAATTTTCAAAGAATTCGCTGCAATCACAATTATTTGAAATATATGCATAAAACTAAATACCCAAAAGAATTTCTTGAACAAATAAAGTTAATCACGAATAAACGTGCAAAAATTATGATTAATCATATTATAAAGCATGAATTTATCACAACCGAAGTTTTGGAAAAAAAGTATGGATATAAACACCCACCCAGAGCGGCAAGAGATGTACGAGAGGCTGGTATTCCTCTCGTAACATTCAAAGTAAAATCAAAAGAAGGAAAATTAATTGCAGCGTATCGCTTTGGAGATTTAAGCCAAATACAAAAAAACAAAGTGGAAGGAAGAATTGCTTTTTCGAAAAAGTTCAAGAAAAAACTTTGCGAACAGTTTGAAAGACACTGTATTATATGTAATGCTGTATTTGAAGAACGTTATTTACAAATAGACCATAGAATTCCATACCAAGTTGGCAGTGATGTTAATTCTGAGAGAAAAATATCCGATTTTATGCTGCTTTGCAGTTCCTGTAACCGTGCAAAATCATGGTCTTGCGAACATTGCAATAATTGGAATGAGACTCATGACTTCAAAATGTGCCTGTCATGCTATTGGGGTACACCTGAAAATTACATTCATATAGCGGGCAAAGAAATAAGACGCATGGATTTACAGTGGGCAGATGAAGAGGTCAAACTTTATGACGCAATAAAACTAATTGCAGATAAAAATAAAATTGAATTGCATGAATTTGTAAAAGAAATAATCACAAAAAAACTAATTAATAGTCATCATGAAAAAAAGTAATTTTTTTATCCTGTTCCTCCTGTCGCTCACAATTTTTATAGCATGCGACAACTCAAAAATCAACCAAAATAAAGGAAATCTTGACCCTGTTACAACAGAAGAAGATTATCATTTAGACCTCTATTTTGCAAAACGCACGTGGAGCGAAAAAGCCGATTCGCTATTTCTGAATTTCAGAGTAGCGGATCAAAACAACAAAAAAATACCATGGTTCGATCTCAAAAAAGAAAATTTTGAAATTAGAGAAGAGGGGTCAAACCCGCCAAACAGAGAAATAATTTTAGAAAGAATTATCCCAAACGACAGAAAAACGGCAATAAACTCAGATAATATTTCCCAACATGCAGTGTGCTGGTTTTTGGTGGATAGAAGTAATACGATTGCCAATACCGACTTGGAAAATATGAAAACCGCCATCCAAAAAACAGTAGAAAATTTGCCGGATAGTTGCGCGTATATCTCTTTCTTCGATAATCAAATTACTGAAAGAAAAATCATTACAAAATACAATTTTTCAGAATTTGATCATGAATTTAAAGCGGCGAAAGGAACTAAAAATTTATACCAATCTATTTATCACAATTTTTTGCTCTTTGTGAACGACGACCAAAAAAAGGAAGCCGTGAAATATTTGTTGATCTTTACCGATGGAAAAATTGACGCCAACTCTTTCAACCAAGTTTCCGAACTGTTCAAATATGCGGACCTCATCGAAAATATTGACGAAACTATTAAAAACAACGTGCAAATTCATGCCTTCCGGTACGGAAGCTTTCCACTTGCCGACCAGGCGCTGATCAGTATATGCCGACAACATCGAAAACCCGAACTGCAAGGCGGTTTCTATCCTGCTGAAAATGTTGCAGGTATAGTGGATTCATTGCGCGGATTTATTGATAACCTCACCGCCGATTATGCACTGATTCTCGTTAATAATATTGGAAAAATTTACAACGGAACCGACCTCCTACTGCAAATTATTATCAATAAAAATGACCAAAAAGCAATTGGAAATATTAAGTATGCAATTGGTAGCAAAGAGAGAGTTATCGTTACAGGAAAAACCTCAGACGATACATATTTAGCCTTAATTTTGGGAATTATTGTACTGTTTATCACTTTTTTTATTATGCAAGTGGTTATTCCTTACATCATTCATCGCAGAACAAACTTCGAGAAAAAATATGTAAAACCTTATGTGGCGAATGATGATGATGTGGTGTGTGAAGCATGTTCTTATTGTCAGGAACCATTAGAAACCGGAGAGTTGGTAGTGGTAAAGTGTTCGCATAAAATTCATTGGGATTGCTGGAAAGAAAACGGCTATAAATGTGTAGAGTACGGACAGAATTGTAAGGATGGTGTTCAGTTTCATTTTGATAAAGAACATCCTTTTGATTTGAAAAAGAGTCCATACTATTTAAAATGGGCGATGTCGGGAATGATTGGCGGTTTTTTTATTTGGATTTTTTTCTATTTAAGTTCAAAATTCACGCTATTTCCCAGCCTCATAAAAGGGTTGCTCAACAGTTTTTATCCTACGCGGTTAAAAGAAGAGATTGAGGGCGTGTTGCAAATTTCAAGCGTAGCGCAAACTACTTTTCAATCTAAAATAGCGGGAGTACTGTTGGTGGGTATTTTGCTAGGATTTGTTTTAACATTCCTGTTCAGTTATATTATCGATTTTCGGCAAAAAACGGCAAAAGTTATTTGTCGCTATCTCTTTCGTGCTTCCATAGGCGCTTTGGTAGGATTTTTGTCATTTCTTATCGGTTCAATTTTATGTATTGCATTAGGAAAATACAGTAATGTGTGGTGGTTAGACGCTATTCCATGGTTATTGTTTGGAGGAACTGTGGCGCTTTGTTTGGTATATAATACCACTATAAAATGGCAAGACGCTTTGATTGGCGGAATTATTTCGGGTATCGTAAGTTTCTTCATTTTATATACCACCCAATTTCTTCCTCTTTTTGGAGTAATGTTTAGTTTTATGTTATGCAGTGCAGGAATTGGCATCTCTATCATTGCCCGTCACCATGCTGCGCAAAAATATTTCTTAAAATATAAAGGGGAAAGAAAAGAGGGGGAAATTGCTATTCACAAATGGATGAACGAATCGGGAGGAAGTAATGAGGTTACTATTGGAAAATCGAACAATTGTGTCATTCAGATGAATTGGGATACGAATGATATGATTCACGAAAAACAGGTGAGATTGTACTTGGATCCCAAAAGAAGAATTCCTATGATGAAGATTCTTGAAAACGGCGTAATTTACGATAGAAGAGAGGCACGCAAAGATGACCTGCTTCCTTTGAAAAACGGTATGAAATTTAATATCGGGAATACAGAATTTCAATATGTGGAAAGATGATTTAGTGATTAATCTTTTTCTGCCTTCTACTTTCTTCTTTCCTCGTAACCCGTAACCCAAACCCATAATCAATCTGCGTCATCTGAGTGCAAAAAGAGTTTTGAGACATCCCCTTAATAAATATATTGTTCATCAATCATTACACCTCTCTTTTACTAATATTCAACAAGATTCCAATTGCGGCGCCGGAGATGGCAAGTGAAACGCCCCCGCGACTAATAAAGGGCAACGTTTGTCCCGTGGCAGGAATGAGGAAACTATTTACGCCAATGTGAATCAGCGCTTGCATGCAAAACCAAAACCCGATGCCCCACGCTAAAAGCATGGCAAAGGCTCCCTCCGCATTTCGGGCAATCCGCATCGTGCGAAACAAAATAAACAGATAGGCAAACAATACGAAAAGCCCCACTATTATCCCCATCTCTTCAACTAATACAGCATACACATAGTCGTTGTCTTTTTCGGGAAGTATTTTTTTTATGGTTCCTTTTCCAACGTGTGCAGGAAACCAACTTGCAGTAGAAATAGCAGCGCGTGATAATATAGCTTGTTTGCCGTAATCTTTGTCCATTCCGGGCGTTATTTTATCATTTTTCCAATAGATGACACGGTTTTTAAAAGTTTGCACCCGACCAATATTTAACGCAAAGGCTAAAAATACGGCTACAAAAATTATTCCGCAAAAAGTGAGTAGATATTTTGTTTTCACACGTCCCACAAAAAGCAAAACGATGCAAGTACAAAACAGAATAATGGCAGTAGATTGGTTGGAAAAGAATATTCCTCCGCAGAAGAGAAGGATAAGACCAAAGAGTTTCAATACTTCATTTCGTGTTAATTCTTCTTCAGAATTTAGTTTTAGTGCCATAAATTTAGCCATATAGAGCAATACGCAGAACCCGATGAAGTAGAAAATTTGCAGATCCATTCCCATAATACTTACGGTTCGTGCGCCGGAAGAATCTATAAACGAATAGATGAGCAGTCCCCCAGCCAAAATCAGCAAGGGAGTTGCAAAACGCGAAACAGTTCTATAATCAATATGATAAAACACAAAGAGCAGGAAAAACCCTACGCCGAAGTTACGCAGTTGTTCCATCCAGCGGTTTCCTGCGCTGGCAATCATCAAAACAGATAATAATGATAACAGTATAACAATCAATAAGATTGTTTTGTCGCCTTTAAATGTAAGTTTTTGCATGTTAATATATGTTATTATTGTTGAGAAATGAATGAACTCTAATCTTTCAAATTTAACGTATCTGCTTCATCTTCAATATAATCTATCATGTCTTCATCTTCTATTTCTATTGCTTCTCCAAGAAGTTTCATAGATTTTTCTTCTGATAATGATTCAACATTTTTCAATTTTCTTTCAATTGTACGAGATTTTTTTTCTGCATCGTCAATGACATTTGTCGTTTCTTGTAATTTTTTCTTTGTTTTTTCGAGTAAAGTACCAAATTTCCCGAATTGTGCTTTTATGGCTCCTAAAATTTCCCAAACTTCACTTGAACGTTTTTGGACTTCCAAAGTTCTGAATCCCATCTGTAAACTGTTCAGAAGCGCCGCTAAATTTGTTGGACCTGCAATCATTATTCGGTACTTTTGTTGAATATTTTCAGAAAATCCGGGACGACGCAAAATTTCGGCATAAAGACCTTCAGTTGGAACAAATAAAATAGCAAAATCAGTTGTTTTGGGTGGATTGATATACTTGTCTGAAATATCTTTTGCACATTTTTCAACAGATTTTCCAAGTTGAATTGAAATTGCTTCAACAGCATCTGGGGTATGTTCATACGCATCAAGTAATCGTTGATAATCTTCTATGGGAAATTTTGAGTCAATCGGCAATAAGACAGGTTCATCTGTATCTTTACCTGGAAGTTTTATTGAGTATTCAACTACTCTTTTTTCATTTTCTTCATCAGGATGATTATTTTTAATATATTGTTGTGGTGATAAGAACTGGTCTAAAATTGCGCCAAGTTGCACCTCTCCAAAAGTTCCCCGAGTTTTCACATTGGTCAAAACTTTTTTTAAATCACCTACACCCGTAGCCAAAGTTTGCATTTCGCCAAGTCCTTTATGCACTGCCTCCAAACGTTCTGTTATTAATTTAAACGATTCGTTAAAACGTTTTTCTACACTTTCTTGCAACTTTTCATCTACAGTTTTCCTCATCTCCTCAAGTTTTTTATTATTATCTTCTTGAATACTATTGAGTTTTCTTTCAACAGTCTCTCGTATTTCTTTTAACTTGTCTTCTATATCTTTTTTGATATTTTCTTGTTTGTTAGTTAAATTGTCAAACTTTTGTTTTTGTAGTTCATTAAAATCTTTCACATTTTTGGTAAATGTGTCTTCAAATGATTTTAATGAATTGATTTGTTCTATTCTGTTTTCTTTTAAAGAGTTACTAAGTTCTTCCCGATTACTTTTAAGAGCATCTTGATTCTCTTTTCTACTTCTGGAAAATTCTTCTCTAATAGCAGGTTCTATACGAGTAATAACAGTTTCAAATTTAACTAAATCTGGAGTGTCTCTAATTGTTGTTTTTTTAGTTGTTTGAAATACAATACTAATAATCATAATGATTATCAATACAATGAGTAGGATTATGATTGTTGTTTGCATATTTATGGTATTAGTTTATTATTTAAATTCATCTTTTTTTTGGATTTTGGGCATATTATACTATGTTATTATAGATTTGGATTAAACAATTTTTTATGTCGTTGAAATTCAGAGTTGTTCCAATATTTACAGAAAGTCCTGTATTGCAAACATAAACAAAAGATTCTTTGCGATAATACTTTTCACCAAAACACTGTAAAGATTTATCAATTGTATCTGCTTTTGCCAACAAACATGTTAGTTGATAATCTTTATTGATTTCTATTGTTTTATTGTTAGGGTGCGCTTTAGTATAATGTTGAGTTGCTGTCAACTTTATCAAATTTTCAATATAATGAGCAATTTTGGGGAATAACGCTTTCGGAAAAATATGGTGTACTTGTGTTGCTTCACCGTTATTCCATTGATCGTGAACTTCACTTTCTTTTTGAATTTTCTGAATGAGCATAATTGCCTTTTGTACATAATATGCGTTGTATGCTTCTTGGTGAATAATATCAATAGATTTTATTTCTGCTTCCTGACGTGTTATAGTTTTATCTTTATTTAGGTCGCGCCAATTTTTGCGATTATACATCAAATCGGAAAAAGTAAAAATATATTTTGAGATTCTACCTTTTTCGGAGCCGGGCAATTGGTTTTCAACAGCGAAAATATTGAGAATTTTAGGGAAAATTCTACGCACTTCAAGTGCTTTATTAACTGAAGTATGTCCGATGATGAAACGAATATAACGTTCTTTTAAATAATTGAAAGATTCTGTTGTTGGATTGTTTTGATATTCAACAAAATATTTCCAAATACCGCTATCCGTAAGGACTTTTTCAAAATAGCAATACAAAAAGTTATATGTATTTCGTTCTCTTTGAGCAATGAAATCTAAAATATCTTCGTTTTTGATACGGTAATAATTTTGTATTCCTTGTTTTGTAACTTCAAGAATTTGTGCATAACCTAACATTCGTAAGGGTTGTTGAATGAATTTGTCGTACTCACTTCTTGCTTTTTTATCTGTTGCCCAAGGCTTGTTAAAAATTGCTCTTGTGTTTTTGATAAAATATTGTGAGTTCCAAATATCGCTCACTATAAAAGTCTGATTAGGTTGAATGGTATTTACAATACAATCAGCAATGAAACAAACTACATCAGGCGTACATTTTTGGTCCATAAAGCGAGCATCTTTTGTTTTACGGATGTCTAAATCAAATTGGTTCAGATATTTATTAATTATCTCTCTCATATTTATTTATCCTTTAATTTTCCAAAAAAGAAAACGGAATTGGTATCAATATTTAATGAACGACTTCCCAAGTTTCTGGCAATAGCGTAGAAGTTCTTAAACTCTTCAGTTGCGTAAAAAGCTAAATCTTCTTTTGTAATATTAACATTTTCATTTGTCAATGAAAGAATCGCTACTGAGCCATCAGTAATACAATTATCTGGTAGAACACAAGCACGAGGGTTATATGTAAGATTGGGTAACAANTAACAGTTCTTTTGATTTAAAAATTTTGATACGTCAAGGTTACTTATTTCATCCATATAACAATCATAATCAGGTATATCAATNATTTCATTATTTCCAATATTACGAGACTTTAGTACTCTNATTTTACCAAAACTTTTTGTAACAGCCTTTGTGATACTTCTATCTCTGTATGCTTTAAAAATGTTAAACTGTAATTTATTCGCAATTGCATCAAATTTTTCATTACGATAAATTAACCAGTATGGGAATGAACTATCTGTAATATAAGATTGTTCTTGTTTAGATACATTATCAATAATATATGATTCTATTATTGTAGAACTCGGTTTTGCTTTTGTATTTAATACAAAACAAATTGTTTCAATTTTTACTCCTTGAAATCCTTTTTCACCAAAGTCAATAATCTGTGATATTTGGTGCTTATTCATCAAGTTACGAGTATTATTAAATTCCGGTGCANTAATTAAACTTTTAGGAACAATAAGAGAAACTACATCACCTAACAAAATGGTTTTTTCGATGAAAAATGCAAANATNTTATTTGTGTCACGATTGAAAATATTGGCTTTATATTTTGCTAACAAAGCTTTTTCTTTTGTAATTTTCATATAAGGCGGATTTCCTACAACTATATCATAATGTTTTTCAAATGAATGTAATAGAAAATCAGCATGAATATAATTAATGGTTATATTTTCAGGTATATTTATCTTTTTAACTAATTCTTTTAATAAATCAATGCTATTTTTATCAATATCAACAACATCAATATTGACAATCGGGACACTTTTATATTTGTTGATTAATACGGGCAAAAAATTTCCTACTCCAATTGCAGGTTCTAAAATATTAAGTGTTGTATATTTTTTTGCATCGGGAAGATTCTTGACTATTGAAAAACAAATATCTTGACGGGTGTAGAAAGCCGCATTGTTCTCTCTTTGCGCATTTGCTAACTCTGCTATTTTAGATAATTTGGCAAATCCCAATCTATTATTTTCTCTAATAAATTTCAGTAAATTATCGTGCTCGAATAATTTTTTTTTCTGAATAATATTGGTAATCTCCTGTTCGGAATATTCCTTTTGTGATAATGCTTTACTAATTTTATGAGCAATTTGACGGAAGATAATAGTTGGAACTGCTTCACCCAAATTCTGCCTGATATTCATTTCTTCCTTTTTTAGAAAATCTTGTTTTTCTTTTAAAGTCATCAAATTGAGTTTTTCAAACGAAATATCTGACCATTTGAAAGTTTTAGGTACTGACATCATTAACATCACCTCTCTAATACTGAAAACACGGTTATCAGTTGGATGTACTGTATTTTGGCTTGACATTATATCGTTACGAGTGTGAATACATGGTGCTACTTTATCCCAACATTGGCGAGTATATTTATCTCCATTTTTATGAGCATTATAAACAACTTTTCCATCTTTAATGCAATGAGGTATTTTTTTGTTGTTTATATTATCAAATGCTGATTGTCCCTCTTTTATATCGGCAATCCAACTTTCCATGTGAGGTGAATAAGTACGAAAATTATGATAAATATCATCTTCGCTGATTTCTCCCATTTTTTTGAGGGGCTCTAAGTGCCCAATAACTTGACGTAAAGTTTTTTCAGGTTGTTGGTTAGGTAATAAATCAAGGGGGGTTATTTCTTTTAAATCTTTGCGAACACCTATCACAAGAGTTCTTGTTCGACTTGACGGATTGCCATAATCTTTAAAATTAATCACTTGAAAATGTATATTATAATCACCCAACAAATTATTTTCAATTGCCTGTTGTATAGGTTTATCTTTTCCATCAAAATCAGTACAGATAGAGGTAAGAAACGCCCTGACGTTTTCAAAAATAAAGAATTTTGGTTTTATCTTTTTTGTTAGTTCTATAGATTCAACTACCAACGAATTACGTTTTAACTCGTCTTTCTTTTTATGATTAGCCACTGACATCCCTTGACAAGGCGGGGTTGCAATCAACACATCTAAATCAGTCACATTATACCATTTTTTCCACAAATCCATTTCAGAAAAAACTTTATTCTTAACTTCTTTGGTAGATAAATCACCACAAATATAGCCACTTTGATAAATACATTTTTGATTGTATGATTGAATTTTGAGTCTTTTTTCTAAACATTCAACAGTAGCAATGCAATAAAAATTTTCCTCTTTAAAACCATAACAACCAATGCCGGCACTACTAAACAAACTGATATAAGTTTGTAAAGTTTTTTGGGTATTACTTTTTGCTAAAGGGTTAGGCATATTTTTTGTTATGTTATAAATCTTTAACTTTTCTTATTTTATTTTATGTATTTCATTTCCAAATATTTCCATTATAAAATACTTTTTTGCAAATTAACAATTTTTAACGAATAACATATTTAATCATTAATCACTAATCATTAATCATTAAAGTTGCGCTACCGCTTCCTTAAACTTTTCCCCGCGCTCACGGTAAGTTCGGTACATGCCAACACTTGGTACGCCCGGCGAAAAAAGTACGGTTTCATCAGAACCGCCTGCGTAAAAAGCAGTACGCACCGCATCCTCCATACTCATTACCATATACACATCCTTGTTCATCTTCTTAAATAAAAGTTCCAATACTGAATTGTAAACCCCTTGAAGTACTACAATTTTTACTTTTTCTTGAATCAACTGCCGTAAATCATCGGTAATCAGTTCAATACTGTTCATGTTGGTAATCCAAATAATGGGTTGGGTCATGCTTTCTAAGGCAAACCATACCGCGTTGGCATTGGTTGCCCTTGAATCGTTGATAAAATCAACCCCTTCAATGGTTTTTACAAATTCTAATTTGTGTTCCGTATTTTCAAAATCGGAAAGCAGTTCCTGTAAACTTTCGCTACGAAGGCGGATGAGGTTTTGTGAAATCGTTGCCGCTCTGTCGCGGGTTAACTGAAAATTGGATAAGGCTTGAAACATGCCTGTTCTTGTTTGTTGTGTCATACTATCTTACTTTTAATGTTGCTAATGAAATGATTATTAATAAAATACTTATAATTACAAAGTGTTGCACGATTTTCGACTCGTGGTTCCCTTTTTTCTGATAATGATGATGTAAAGGGGTCATCAGAAAAACCCGCTTTCCTGTAAATTCATCAAGTAGTTGCGGCGTTTTTTTATAAATGAAATAGGCTTTGAGCCAGGAAATATGCTTCGCCTTTCTAAAATTATTAACTTTTGTGGTTCTATAATGCACTACTTGAATGATTACAGATATGGATTGTATGAGAAATACGCCGCATAAAATAGGGATTAACAGTTCTTTACGAATAATGATACACAATACGGCGATCACTCCGCCCAGCGTTAAACTTCCCGTATCCCCCATAAAAATTTGTGCGGGGAAACAATTATACCAGTAAAATCCGATGCACGCACCCACCAGCGCCGCCGTAAAAATTACCACTTCGCTGAGGTTTGGAATATACATAATATTCAGATAATCAGCAAATATGGCATTGCCCGACACATACGCCAAAAGTGCAATTCCTACCGCAATAATGGCTGAGGTTCCCGCCGCCAACCCATCTAAACCATCTGTTAAGTTTGCCCCGTTTGAAACTGCCGCAATGATAAAAATTATGATAGGAATGAGAAACAGAAATGTCCATTTTCCGCTTTCATCACCCAACCAGCGGGAAAGTATGGAGTAATCAAATTCGTTGTTTTTAAAGAAAGGAATGGTAGTTTTGGTGGAGTGTTCCTCTTCGCTGCCGCTAAAAACGGTTTGCGTTTTATTCACATTCTCAATCGAAAAAGCATGCTCGCGATTCATGAGAACATTTTGCGTATCCTGTTTTTTCTCTTTAATTACCACATCCGGGTGAAAACAGATCACCATCCCTACAATGAAACCCAAAACAATTTGTCCCAGCAGTTTTTTCTTTCCCGATAATCCTGCTTTATTTTTTTTGAACACTTTAATATAGTCGTCCCAAAACCCAATAAAACCCAACCATAAAGTAGTAAATATCATTAAGATAACATAAATATTATCCAATTTATTTACCAATAAAACGGGAATTAAAACGGAAGCGATGATGATAATTCCGCCCATGGTAGGAGTACCTTTTTTAGCGAGTTGTCCTTCCAATCCCAAGTCGCGGACCTCTTCGCCTACCTGTTTTCGTTGCAAAAAACGAATCATTTTTTTTCCAAATACAATGGAAATAAAGAGCGACAAAATGATAGCCGCCGCTGCCCGAAACGAGATGTATTGAAACAATCCTGCCCCGGGAATATTAAATTGTTGTAGCCATTCAAAAAAATAATATAACATTTTTATAGTGATTAGTGATTAGTGATTAATGATTAGTGATTAATGATTAGTGGTTAGTTGAGAGTAGTGAGGCGGAGTCCTGCAGGGACGCCACTTTATTAGCCGTAGGTTTTAACCTACGGATGTGGGAGGGATAAATCCCCTTCAAATTTTGAAGGGGTGATTTTGTGAAACAAAATCGGGGTAGTTTATATTGAGTATTTTCCATATTTCTTAATTTTCAATTTTCAATTCTATTTCCTCCCTGTCGTCAAAGTGGTGTTTTATTCCGTTAATTTCCTGATAGGTTTCGTGTCCTTTGCCGGCAATGAGCAGTACACCGTTTTCAGGCAGTAAATGGAAAGCGGTTTTAATGGCTTCGCGGCGGTTTTCAATAATGAGTACGTTTTGTTTGTATGCTACAGGCACACCGGTTTCCATATCTGAAAGAATTTTATTTGGGTCTTCCGTGCGGGGGTTGTCGGAAGTAAGGATCACTTTGTTGCTGAAATTGCACGCTACTTCTGCCATAACGGGTCGTTTCAGCGCATCTCTATCGCCTCCGCAACCTACCACCGTAATCACCTCAGCACTGTTTTGGGTAATATCTTTTATGGTAGAAAGTACATTTTTGAGCGCATCCGGCGTGTGTGCGTAATCCACTATAAATGTTCTATTTTTGCCATCGCGAATCACTTGAAACCGTCCGTTTGCACTTTCCAACTTACTCATCGCCAGCAACACTTCATCCTCTTTCATTCCCAGCAACAAAGCCGTTCCATAGATTGCCAACAGATTGTAAGCGTTAAACTTACCACAGAGTTTTAGATATACTTCATTACCATTAAATTCGCAAGTTAATCCCTCAAAACTGTTGTCTGTAATTTTTCCTTTAAAATCTGCGCCGGTACGCAAACTGTAAGTATAAATTTTTGCTTTTGCACTTTGCACCATCACTTTACCGTTTTTATCGTCAATATTGGTAAGCACGAAAGCATTTTTGGGCAACATTTCAAAAAACTGCTGCTTCGCTTTGATGTAGTTCATGAAAGTTTTATGAAAATCTAAATGGTCGTGTGTGATATTGCTAAAAATTCCTCCCGAAAAATGCAGACCTGCAATGCGTTGCTGCACAATAGCATGGGAAGAAACTTCCATAAAACAGAATTGACATCCTGCGTGTACCATATCGTTAAGTAATTGATTCAAAGAGAGTGCATCTGGGGTAGTGTGCGTGGATGGAATTTCAATATGGTTGATTTTATTTACAATGGTAGAGATCAATCCGGTAGGATAGCCCAAACTCATAAACAAACTTTGTAAAAGCGTAGCCGTGGTTGTTTTTCCATTAGTTCCTGTAATACCCACTAAGGTAATATTTTGGGAAGGGAAATCGTAAAAAGCAGCAGCCAGTTCACCGAGCGCTACGGCAGAATTTTGCACTTGAATATAAGTACAGTTTTCTGCTATTATTTCCGGAATCACTTCGCAAACAATCGCGGTTGCGCCATTCGCAATTGCTTGATTGATAAACTGGTGTCCATCTGCCTGCGTTCCTTTTTGCGCCACATACAAGGTATTTTTTTCTACCACTTTCCGCGAATCGAATTGCATATTGGAAATCGTTATATCTTCATTTCCAATAATTTGGATTGGCTTTAGTTTTGCAAAAAGATTTTTTAGTTTTTTTCCCGTAGGCTGAAGCCTATGGTTAATAAATTCATTAGTCATTGTTAATTTTTCATTGTTAATTATCATTCTTATCTCATCAAATTCAAATACTGCGTATTTTTAATTCCTTCGCTTTTATCAATTTCTTGCAACAGATCTGTCGTTTCCAAACTTGTAATTCTTTTAGCGATCGTATAAAACAGTTGCACTGCTGGGGCGCTCATGCCCTGCACATCGTAGATATATACAATCATGGTGTATTTTGGTTTTTCTGTAGGAAAATAGCCGCAAAATGAAATGCTGTTTCTGTTTTTCACGTATCCCCAGCCGTTTTCTTTTTCAACTAAAATATCGCGGGTACCTGTTTTTCCGGCAAAATGAGGGATGGAGTCTTTGTAGGTTCTGGCAGTTCCGTAAGGACCGGTAACTACGGCTTCCAAATATTTTTTGGCGCGGGTAATCACATCTTTGCGTGTCATTTTTTCTTTAATCACTATATTAGGAAATACCTCTACCACTTTATCCTGTTCGCTGATGTAACTCACAAATTTGGGCACCATCATTTTCCCGTTATTAGCCACGCCGTTAAAATAGGTAAGTGTTTGAATGGGAGCCATGTTGAATCCGCCCCACGTGGTAATATAAAAAGTGCGCATCAGTTTTGTATCGCGGATAATTTTTGGCGCGCCCACAGTTCCTAACTGAGTAACTAAGGGTTGTGTAATTCCCATGGAATCCAATGCGGATAGATAGGCTTTATAGTTGCAGTTAAAAGCGTCGAAGATCATAGTTCCGGTGCCTTCGTTGAGGGAGCGTTGAAAGATTTCTATCGGTTTTCCAAATCGGTGGCGCGAACCTAAGGCGCCATCTACTTTTCCGCAGGTGGTTCTAAATTTTTTCCCATCTTTTTCAAAATGTTTGGCAATTTCGCATCCGCACAATAAGTACGCTTTTGCCGTATCGTTAGGCACTTTCTCTAAATAAGTTAATAATGAGGCTAATTTGAATGTAGAACCCGGTTCGCACTCTTGTCGAAAAGCGTGGTTAAAGATTTCAAAGTATCCAGTTTTTCCTCTTTCGTTTTCATGTTTTTTCAAATTCACAATCGCTTTAATTTCGCCGGATTCCACTTCCATCACTACTGCGCAGCCCCATTGTGCGCCCATTTGGTATAGTTTATCCATCAGCGCTTCATAAACTATATTTTGCATTCTTAAATTGAGTGTGGTGTGAATGTTAGCGCCGTCGCGAGGATGAGAAAACTGTTCAGAAGGAACTCGAATCCCGTCAATATAGAGCATTTTTTGTGCACCATTGATGCCGGAAAGATAATCATCAAAAGTAAGTTCCAAGCCGCTTCGTGCGCCGGGCGGAACCGTACCGATAAACCGTTTCGCTAACTCCCCGTAAGGATAAATCCGTTTAAAATAACTCGGAAATCCCAAACATTTTTTCGGACAATTATCTAACAACAACGGCAAACTTCGGATAAATGCAGTATCTTCAGAATTTACTAATGTGTTCTCACTTAATAAATTCGATTTTAAAATATCCACATTTTTATACTCTAAAATGGCTTCATTTAATCTTTTACGATAATAATCTTTGGGATGTGGAAATTTATGTCTAAAATGAAAATAAAACTTATCGGCAAGTTCTCCAATGAATTTGTTAACCTCCTCTTTATTAGCCCTCGAAATTTTTCGTGATTTGCTTACATAGAGCGTATCGTTCACAAAAGTTCCTTTTTTGGTTTTCACCGTATCGGGACGCAGTTTACGTCCATCAATCACCACATCAAAAACTGTAAAATCACTTGCCAAAATATTACCTTGATCATCTAAAATATCGCCACGCACGGGGATTATATCGTTTTTAGTTACCACGCAACGACAATTGGGATCTTTGGCAAGCGGATTATTTTCCCAGTCGGGTTGTGTTTTATCTAAACAATACTTTGGATCGCCTGAAAAGAGAGGTCGTTGTCGAATAGAAAGGTTAAGTATTTGAATCACACAACCAATTGCAAATGCCAATGTTATTCCATACACAACCAACGCTCTCCTGTTAAACGATTTTTTATATTCTGACATGTTTTTTAGTTACAAGTTACAAGTTACGAGTTACAAGTTTTATACTAATCATTAATCACTAATCATTAATCATTAATCATTATTCACTACTATTTTGTACATATTTTTATGATTTTCAATAAATCCGCGTTTATTTGCCTTTTCTCTAATTGTTTTCTTTTGGTAATATGGAAGATATATATTGTTCTCTTTCAGTTGGTTGAGCGCCATTTTGTATTCATATTGTTTTTTTTGGATGATGGCATATTTATGATTGATAATTTTTTCGTTCACAATAGAGATTATTGCTAACAGAATCAGCAACAAAAGGTAAGGATACCATTTTTGCAATCGTGGGTGGTTTAAAAAGTCGCCGCTTAAAAATTTGAAAAACATTTTTTTAGTGATTAGTGATTAATGATTAGTGATTAGTGATTAGTGATTAATGATTAATGATTAGTTGAGAGTTGAGAGTTGAGAGTAGTGGGGCGGAGTCCTGCAGGGACGCCACTTTATTAGCCGTAGGTTTTAACCTACGGATGTGGGAGGGATAAATCCCCTTCAAATTTTGAGGGGGTGATTTTGTGAAACAAAATCGGGGTAGTTTATATAAAAGATATTCCATAATTGTTCATTCTTAATTCTTAATTCTTTCTGCGATTCGTAGTTTCGCGCTTCTTGCTCTTGGGTTTGTTTCAATTTCTTCCTCTGTTGGAGTTATTGCTTTTTTGGTAATGAGTTTGAATGGAGTTAAGGGGTTGCCGTAAAAGTCTTTATGTAGTTTTCCTTCGGCGTTTCCGGTTTTGAAGAAGTTTTTCACCAATCGGTCTTCCAAAGAGTGGTAAGAAATAATGGCGATTCTTCCTTCGGGTTTTAGCGCTTCCACAGATTGTTCTAAAAGCAATTGCAGGGCATCCATTTCGGCGTTCACTTCTATACGCAATGCTTGAAAAATTTGGGATAATATTTTGTTTTCTTTCCCTTTGGGAAGTGCAGGAATTAAAATTTCCGCTAATTTTCCTGTGGTTTGTATGGGGCTAATTTGTCTTGATTTTTCGATGAGTGTAGCAATTTTGTGAGCATATAACACTTCACCGTATGCGAATAACAGTTTTGCTAATTTTTGGTTTGGATAGGTATTGATAATCTCTGCTGCTGTTGTTTCTTTGTTTGTGTCCATCCGCATATCTAAGTTTTCGTCAAATCGGTAAGAAAAGCCGCGTTGGGGTTCGTCAAACTGATGTGAGGAAACGCCAAGGTCTGCCAAAATACCATCCACGGGATAAGCTTTATAAAACTGCAAATATTTTTTCAGATTTTTAAAATTGCTTTGCACAAACTGAAAACGCGAATCGTTTATCACATTTTTTAAAGCGTCTTTATCCTGGTCAAATCCTATTAATTTTCCCTCAGATGAAAGTTTATTTAGAATTTCTTTGGCATGTCCGCCGCCGCCGAATGTAACATCAACGTAAACGCCGTCAAGGTTGTTTACTAATCCCGTTATGGTTTCTTGCAAGAGCACGGGTTGATGATACATATATTATATAATGATTAAAAGGTTTCAAAAGAGAGGTTTTGGTGAGTACTGTGCATTTTTTCGTTCATGATGTTTAATTCATCTGGGGTAATGCCAAATTGAGTATGATATTCGGCTGCGTTCCAAAGTTCAATTTTTCCGTTAGCAAGCAGGAGTACAGCGTCTTTATGAATTTTATAGTAATCCATAAGCGGTTTTGGAATCACAAAACGATCTTGGTTATCGCATTCCACAAATGCCATATTGCGAAGAAAGGCGTTGCGATATTTTTTCACTTCGATAGAATCTTGGTTCAACGAATTAAGAAACTCCATTTTTTTCCGAAAAGCGGTATCTGTCCACAGCATGATGTGTTGCCCAAACCCGTGTGTTACTACAAATTTTTGACGTTCATCTTCCGGTAACGACTTAAGCAAAGCGGTGGGCAGTTTGAGCCTTCCGTACTTTTCTATGGTAATTTCCCAAAAATTGAATTCTAAGTTTAACATTTTTGTAATTAATAATCCGCGACAAAAATAAAATAATATTTTTATCAACTCCAAATTATTAATATTTTTTTTATTAAACTCAATTTATTATATATATAATATTGATTTACAATAAAATAATTTCTGGAAATGAATGGATAAAAAAAACTTATTAACAATATATTTTTAATTAAATTATTTGTATTCAATGTAATAATATCAAAATAAACTCAAAAATATATTTAATTGCTATTCAATTATATAGATTTTTATTATAAATTATTATATAAAAGCATGGAATTTTTTGGAAGAAAAATTGAAGTTTTGGTATTTTTTGGAAAATTTTGGAAAAAGGGTATAACAAACCCAGATTTCGTTTTAAGATTATTATTATATTGATTACCAAAATATTGAGATTCCTCGCTGCGTTCGAAATGAAACACACTTAAAAAATGAGGATGTAACCTTAATTCTTTTACGGAACTCTGGTTAATAAATATTTTCTTTCATTATTGTATTTGTGAAAATTCTTTCAAACCGGAAATATACGCCAGCAACATTCCGTAATTGGTAATCGGTATGCCGGCATCAACCGCAGGTTTTAACCGGTTAAGAATCTGTTTTTTAGTAATCATACAACCGCCGCACTGCACTACCAATGCGTATGTATTAATATTTTCAATGGGATTTAAACCCGAAACAAAATCAAAATGAAGGTTTTTTCCGATGTACTCTTGGAGAAGCTTCGGAATTTTTACTCGTCCAATATCTTCGCACGAGGTTAAGTGTGTGCATGATTCCATAATGAGTATCAAATCGCCATCTTTTAGGTTCTCAATTTGTGGAGTTCCTTTTACATAATTCTCATAATCTCCTTTATATCTTGCTAATAAAATACTGAAACTGGTTAATGGTATCTCCGGCGGAATGTGCGGCGCCACACTCTTAAACACCTGACTGTCGGTAATTACTAAATCGGGCTTTATGGATTGATTTTTTTTGAACGCAAAGGTTTTTCGCAAAGAACACAAAGTATTTATTATAGAATTATTTTTCTTTGTGCACTTTGCGGTTTCTTTTCGCACTTTGCGGTTAAAAAACAATCCACTTGTAATCTGATCCTCTTTCATTACTATTGCAACAGCATTTTGGTCTAAAATTGCGCGAATGGTTTGCACTTGCGGCAAAATTAGCCTGCCTTCCGGTGCTGCACTGTCAATGGGCGTAATGAGCAACACCGTATCGTTTTCTTTTACAATACCTTCTAATAAAGAATGAGTATGATAAGCAGAAACCGGAATTTTCTGTTTTAATAGTTCCACCAATTCGGAAATCCCTGCTCCTGTTTTGGCACTTATTGAAATAACCGATTCATTTTCAAAAGTAATATCCTTTATTTCAACAATATCCGATTTATTATTCACGATAATAAATGGTGTGTCTAAAACACGAAGTTTGGCAATCAAATTTTTCTCTATCTCATCATATTGGTAATGAGTAATGAGAAGAATTGCCAAATCAATCTGTTTAAGAACATTTTCTGTTTTTTCTACCCGTTTTTTTCCTAATTCATTTTCATCATCAATTCCGGCGGTATCAATAAGCACTACGGGACCAATCCCAAAAATTTCCATAGATTTTTTCACGGGGTCGGTGGTAGTTCCCGGAACTTCGGAAACGATGGCAATCTCTTGTCCGGTGAGCGCATTAATGAGGGCGCTTTTTCCGTTGTTGCGCCGCCCAAAAATACCGATATGAGGTTGTGAGTTTAGGTTTTTCATTTCTAAATTAAAAAGTTGGCAAAAATAGTTTTTTTTGTGCCTTATTTTCAAATTATTGTTTTAAAAGAAACACAAATTGAAGAAAGATTAATTGAAAATTTAATGACCAATTGAAAAATATCTGTGAGATTGAACACTCACGCCATCGTGCAGTGCACAATTTCGTTATGAATCTCATCTCTTTATATTCTACTATTTGCGACCTTTGCGTAAACTCTTTGTGTACTTGGCGTTTAAAATTAATGTTTCATATAATGCCTGCAATGTTACCTGTCCTTAAACGGAACTCAGGTATATAAACTACCCCGTCGCCTTGCGGCGACACCCCTTCAAAATTTGAAAGGGATTATTATTAACCGTAGGCTTCAGCCTACGGGATAAAGTGGAGTCCCTACGGGACTCTGCCCCACTACTCTCAACTTTCAACTAATCACTAGCCACTAATCATTAATCATTAATCATTAATCATTAATCACTAATCACTAATCACTCTTTCACCACCTTTTTCGTTACCATTCCGCTTTCGGTGTGGATTTTTACAAAATAAATGCCTGCGGGAAAATGGGAAATATCCAAAACCACCCCGTCAGCCTGCGGCTGCCACCCCTCCAAATTTTTGGAGGGGAATTTAGACCCTACATTTCTACCGTAAACATCAAATATTTCCACATTCTCAATTCTCAATTCTCCATTCTCAATTCTCAATTCCCCGCTCGTCGGGTTCGGATACACCGCACAGACGTTGCGCGCAACGTCATCTTCGATGCTGACGCCGGTTACGGTTACGCCTGCTATGGGGATGAAGCCGTCGGTGGCGCCGTATTTGACGGCGATGCCGCTGTTGCCGTCCTGTTTCGCCCAGAGGGCTGAGGCGGCGGCGGGGGATTTGAAGATGTCGTTGCTGGTGCCTGCTGCGTAGGTGAGTGGACTTGCTTCCTTGTTCCACGCGATGATGACGGCGTTGCCGTTTTGCGTATAGACGCCTCCTTCGATGACGTCGGTTTCATTTTTGCCGTAGGCAAATACGATGCCGCCGCTGATGGTTATCGTGCCGCCGGCGTGGCGAATGGCGTAGCCCTCTTTGGCGAGTATCATGCCGCCGCTGATGTTCACCATTCCGGCATTGCCCCAAATCGTTTTTATGCCTGTAATCGTTCCACCTCTGACGGTTATCGTTCCGGAAGGATCATAGTTGAAAAGCGTATAATAGTCCTCTGCTGTCGAAATAGTTCCGCCGCTGATGTCTATCGTTCCGTCGCCCTCGTTTTTAATCGCCCAGCTTTTTGCCGCAATCGTTCCACCGCTGACTTCTATCGTTCCGGAGCGAATGTTGTAAACTGCTTCTATATCGCATGTTGCATTAATCGTTCCGCCGCTGATTATTATTGCTCCGGAGGCAGTGTTGAAAATCGCATTGCCGCGGGAGCCTGCTTTCGAAATCGTTCCGCCGCTAACGTTTATCGTTCCGGAGGATTCGTTGTAAATCGCACAGTTCATATAGTCGTCCCCTGTTACCGAAATCGTTCCGCCGGTAACGTTTACCGTTCCGGAGGATTCGTTGAAAATGGCATGTACCTCTCCGGGTCCTGTTGCCAAAAGCGTTCCGCCGCTCACCGTTAGCGTTCCCGTGGAATTGTTGTGAATAACGTTGCCCCACTCCACTCCGGTGTTGGTAATATCTGCCTTGCTGTTTATGGAAACGCCGTTTATCAGGTATACAGGACCTGTACTATAATCGCTGCATGACGAAGTCATTTTCCCCGTAAGGGTAATGAGTCCCCAATCAGTACCGCCGACGCCGCCGTTAAAGGTGATGCTGTTGGTTCCAGTGTTTAAGGTATTCGTACCGTTTTCAAACTGAATGGTGCAGGCGGCGCCCGCCGCATCGGATTTAATGACGTCAATAATGGATTGGAGCGGGCGGTTGGTCTGTATCGCCGTCCCGTTCTTAGTAGCGGTAAACTGCGCTCCGCTACCGGTAATAATGTACGTGTTTTGCGCCAGTACGCTCATGCTCAAGCCGATGAAAGCGAGTGAAATCAAAAATTTGTTAAAATGTTTCATAAATAAATTTGGTGAATAATCTTACTCAATTATTCGGCAAAAGAAATATTTTTTTTAAAAATTTCAATCATATATTTATATGATTTTTTACCACGTCTTTATATTTTCGCTAATCACTTCAATTTTGTCGCCTCTTTGTTCAATGAGCACAACACCCTCTTCATCGGCGCGTTTTCTCACTTTTGTTGGAAAACGAAAGGATGCCAATGCCAAATAAGCCTTATAATCTTTAAACATTGGGTAATTGGCACGGTAGGAGTGTAGTTTAGAAAACATTTTCCCTACATCTTCAATATTTGCCTTATATTTCATTTCAATGAGTACGACGGTGCTGCCGTTTCGCAACACTAAATCGTATTCATCGTTAATTACTACGGGGTCGGGTTTCAGATAGTCAATCACACGCTCGTACTTTTCGCCCATAAAGGTAGGATTTTCTTTAAAAGAGTTAATAAAGTACTCTTCGCAAAATTCGCCATTGCTTCTTGAAATGCCCCCAATCTGTTTATTGGTGTTTTCGATCATTTTTTCAGCGCGAGCAAATTTTTCATTCAGAATACGTTCTGTTTCTTTCAAACTTTTACTGGTTTCTTTCACAATTCTTTCAGTTTCTTTAAACCGTTTGTCTGTTTCGGCGTACATCGCTTTGATGTCGTCCCAAGTTAGGTTTTCGTGTTTTTTCTCCATGAAAATTTTATTTAATGATTAGTGTTTAATGATTAAT
>WRNX01000005.1 GCA_009776395.1 Lentimicrobiaceae bacterium | reverse complement strand
AATGTGAAACTTCGGGCAAACCTCAAGGCAGAAATGTTGGAAACTATTGACGCGAGCGGGGCAGCCGGAATTAATATCTTTGGTGAGTTTAATTCCGATACCGAAATTGACCTGTCGGGCGCTTCCCATTTAGATGGCTATTGGTGTGAAGGAAAAAACACAGAAATATCCCTTAGCGGCGCATCAAAAATTAAAAACTTTTCTTTCTTCGGAGAATATATGAAGGTTGAACTTTCGGGTGCTTCCCAAATGGATGTGAAAAATTCGGAACTAAACCGCTGTAAAGTAAATGTTTCCGGCGCTTCCAAATTCAATGCCAAGGGCTTTGCCACAGAAACAGAATTTACAGGCTCAGGTGCTTCCTATTTTTACACTTTTGATTTAGAATCTGATAATCTTAACATTGACCTGTCGGGCGCTTCCAATGGCGAGGTTACTGTAAACCACAAGATAAAAGGGAACTTGTCGGGCGCTTCTATTCTAAAATACAAAAGAGCGGAAAATATTTGGGATGTTAATATAACTGGTGGGTCAAAAATTATTAAGGTAGATTAATCACCAACCGAACCACTAACTACGGTACTTCCACCGTGTTCAGTATTTCGTTAATAATATCAGTTGAGGTGATATTTTCGGCTTCGGCTTCGTAGGTTAGTCCAATGCGGTGGCGCAGTACATCGTGCGCAACGGCTCTAATATCTTCGGGAATCACATAACCACGGCGTTTTATAAATGCGAATGCTTGTGCAGTTAACGCCAAGTTGATAGTAGCACGCGGCGAGGCGCCGTAGTTGATCATCGTTTTAAACTTATCTAATTTGTATTCTTGCGGATAGCGTGTAGCAAAAACGATGTCGGTGATATAGTTTTCAATTTTTTCATCAATGTAAACTTCTTTAACAATTTTGCGGGCATTGATAATATCTTGCGGTTTTAAAACAGTATTTGTAGTAGGAATATTTTCATCAATCTGTTGCCGAAGTATCAATTTTTCTTCCTCTTTGTTAGGATATTGAATAACTACCTTCATTAAAAACCTGTCCACTTGCGCTTCGGGGAGCGGGTAAGTTCCTTCTTGCTCAATAGGGTTTTGGGTTGCCATGACCAAAAAGGGTTCATCCAATTTGTAGGTTTGTTCACCAATGGTAACTTGCCGTTCCTGCATTGCTTCCAAGAGCGCGCTTTGCACTTTTGCCGGCGCGCGGTTGATCTCATCTGCCAAAATAAAATTAGCAAAGATAGGACCTTTTTTCACCATAAATTCTTCTTTTTTCTGACTGTAAATCATGGTGCCCAGTAAGTCGGCGGGGAGCAGGTCCGGGGTAAACTGAATACGGCTGAATTTGGCGTCAATAGTGTTGGCGAGTGATTTGATGGCAAGAGTTTTAGCCAATCCGGGAACTCCTTCCAACAAAATGTGCCCGTTTGCCAATAACCCGATGAGCAATCGTTCCACCATCTGTTTTTGTCCTACTATTACTTTGTTCATTTCCAAAGTAATGAGGTCAACAAAAGAACTTTCACGCTGAATACGTTCATTTAATTCTCTAATATCAATTTGTGTGTTCATAAAACTATTAATTTAAGAATGCCACAAAAAAACGATATAGAGGTTGAATTATTGTATGAATAACTTTACAAAGTTACGAGTTACAAGTTACACTAATCACTAATCACTAATCACTAAAACAGGTATCCCATTTTCACATAAATATTTGCCTTGCTTGCGTTGTCTGCTGGATTGATGGGCATTGCCCAGTCCACAGATAAAATAAAATTTTCGTTCATGGCTATTTTCATTCCAACACCGGCGCCAAAGTGAGGTAGATAAATTTTATTTTTGTCAAAATTAATGTAATCTTTTACATCAGCAAGGTTAAAATCGCTATCATATTTAGCTATATTATTCAAAACAGTTTCTTCTTTTAAATCTTTGGGTTGCAACACCATTCCCATATCGCAGAATGGATTAAATGCGATGTAGAAATTTTCTTTTTTAATTTTGAATTTCCATACTTTAAAGCGAAATTCGGCAGTAGCGTATCCAAAGCCGTTAGCGGTTACTCTGTTTCTGATCAATCCACGTACGGAGTTTGCACCTCCTACCGCTTCATACAATACCCGTTGATAATAAAGCGCATTCAAATAATTATCCAAATAAAAAGGAGATTTTCCTGCAACCAATACTTGCGCCCCTGCTCTATAAGCAAAGGTAATCCAATCTTTATAAACCGGCACATAATGTTGAAAAACAGCATTGAATTTCAAATTGTTATAATGAGATGATTTTCCAAATCCTGCGGTGTAAGTAAAAAACGCATCTGCATACATACCTTTTGAAGCGTTGGCTTGTTTATTACGGCTATCGTAAACCAATCCTGCACGTAAGTAAGGATGCATTCCGCCATCTTTTTCATCTTCATGAATGATATCCCATTTCACATATTTTTCATACAAGCCGTCAATATCTGTTGGCAATTTTTTTTCTTCTTTTTTATTTTTGTTAATCATATCAATATCCACGCTTCCAGTCCAATAACCAAGAAATCCTAATCCTGTAGCCCATTTAAAATTACCCTTTATGGTGCCTGAAATATCAGCGGCAATTCTTAACAGATTGCGTTTGTATTTGTAAAAAGCACGTGTTTTATATCCTTCATCCATTGTATATTTTTTAGAATTACGCCACTCATCGTTATATACAGACTGATATCCGTTGTAACCGAGAAAGTCGCTCATGGCATCGGGAATAAAAGTAGCGTCGAAAGAAAACCTGTGTTTGGGGATCAGATATTTTGAGTCGTAAGAAAACCTGAATAATCCGTAACGTTTTGTAGTATAAGCGGCTTCAAAGTATAAAGAGTGCATATAGTCGGGATAGGTAGAACCATCGCCGAAATAATACACATTGGAGAGTACGCCGTATTGGAAACCCAAATCGGCATCAAATGCCACACTGGGCAAAATTCCGAAAGTCCAACCGGTTCTTACCCCATCGGGATCTTTCTCTTTTTTCTTTTTTGCTTTTTTCTCAACGGATTGCTCGCTACTAAGGGTGTCAATAGGTTGTGTTTGTCCAAAAGTAAAAGATGAAATAAGGGAAAAAATAACTAAAATCAAAATGTAAAGTTTTTTCATACCATTGTGTTTAAAATTCAAGGTGCGAAATTACACGATTTTTTTAATTCTTAATAAATGTTAAAAAAATGGACAGAAATAAACTTTCAAAAAATGATTCTTTTTATTAAAGAAAATAATTGCAAGGTAAATTCAACATGTAACATATTATTAAAAGAAAGACGTTATAGATACTCAAATTATTTATTGGAAATCAAAAATGAACAAATCGAAAATTGCAATTATTGGCGCTACAGGATTGGTTGGCGATGTTATGCTTAAAGTTTTAGAAGAAAAAAAATTAACCGAAAATGAGATAATTATAACAGCATCAGAAAAATCTGTCGGAAAAAAAATAATGATTGCAGGAAAAGAATATAGCGTTGTGTCGGTTGAAGATGCTATTGATGCTACGCCACATTTTGCATTATTTTCTGCAGGAAGCGCTGTTTCTTTAAAATATGCACCTCTGTTTACTGAAAAAGGAACGGTCGTTATTGACAATTCATCTGCATGGCGAAATTTTGATGAAATTCCTTTAATCGTACCGCAAATAAATGGCGAAGTTATTAAACCTACGGATAAATTAATAGCAAATCCCAACTGCTCTACTATTCAAATGGTGATGGCATTAGCACCATTACATCAAAAATACGGATTAAAGCGGGTGGTAGTTTCTACGTATCAATCAGTTACAGGAACAGGTGCAAAAGCGCTAAACCAACTTATGAAAGAACGCAACAACGAATCGTGTGAGAAATCCTATCCCCATCAAATTGATCTAAATCTTTTTCCACATGGCGGCAGTTTTGAGCCTAACGGTTATACTACCGAAGAGATGAAATTGGTAACCGAAACACGTAAAATTCTTCGTGCTTCGCAGATACAAATTACGGCAACGGTGGTGCGGGTACCCGTAACAGGCGGACACTCCTTAGCGATCAACGCCGAATTTGAAAATGAGTTTAATCTTGATGAGGTTGACCGATTGCTTGAAGAGTTTCCCGGCATAAAAGTAGTTGATAAACCGCTATTGAATGAGTATCCCATGCCTTTAACCGCGCACCATAAAGA
This sequence comes from Lentimicrobiaceae bacterium, assembly GCA_009776395.1. GTDB lineage: Bacteria > Bacteroidota > Bacteroidia > Bacteroidales > WCHB1-69 > WRNX01. Next base: position 24,997 of record WRNX01000005.1, on the reverse strand, counting down.
TGACGTTTTTGTGGGAAGAGTTCGTCGGGACGAATCACAAAGCAAAACGATCAATATGTGGGTAGTTGCTGATAATCTTCGCAAAGGCGCTGCCACTAATGCGGTAGAGATTATGGAATGGATTATGCGCCATCAATAATACACAAAAGTTTTGTGTTCACGCCAACCATCGCTCTATTTCTGAAATTACTCAATACAATAAAGATATATCCATCAGCAGGGCGATATACCATATTGTTTTGAAACCCGCGCCACAACCCCCCATGATATATTAAATAGCCGTTTATACCCTCTTCAATACGAAGCCCATACCCATAATATTCGGGCGGTTCGCCTTTTAAAATCTTATTTTGAGGTTGACTTGCCTGTTCTACCACACTTTTTGGAAGCACTTGATAATCTATCAAATAAGCCTTCACCCAACGATATATATCATCCACCGTAGCATACGCGCCTTTATCGCCAATCACTCCATTTTGAAAATGGAATGGACGCTCACTCCTATCTGATAGATGGCCTTTGGCATAATTAGTTTTTGTATTTAATTCTGTTGTAAAACACGTAAATTGTAATCCGGCAGGTTTAAAAATCTCTTTTCTAACATATTGTTCAAATGATTCTTGCGTTATTTTTTCAACAATTAATGCCAATAATGCATAATTTGTATTTATATATTTGTATTTAGTTCCGGGTTGGAAAAGAATTTTAGGTTTTACACGCTCAAGATAGGATTCTAACTGTGTGTTACTTAACGGTTCTTTTTGATTAAAATCTTTTTCCGGAAAATCCATATATTCGGGTAAACCTGAAGTATGTGTCAATAAGTGTTTTAGGGTAATATTTTTATAGGGAAAATGAGGTAGAAATAGAGTTACATCATCATGTAAATCTAATCTCTTTTCTTCATACAATTTGAGAATAGCCGCTGCCGTAAACTGCTTGGACATGGAAGCCAACTCAAAAAGAGTTTCAGCATCAATATTATTTTCAGGTTTAGTATTTGCCAGGCGCTTATATCCAACATCTTTTCTGTAAAACAGTTCATTACCGAAAGCCAATAATACACTTCCGTTCAAATTTTCACATAAATGCTCCAACTCCATTGTAAGCGCCTCATTTTTGAATTGTTGGTTGGCTTCACTAAACAAACTATTAATTTCATCAATAGGAAGTTGTGCTAATGGGAGTGGCGGTTTTTCAGCAGGCGTGTAAAAACCTGAAAAAATAATGTGTAAGAAAACAATTAATTTGAGCATTTATAATTTTTATTGTTTCTTCAATAAATCTCTACTTTGCTAACAATATCTCCTTAATATATTGTTCATACTTATCTTTCGCTACTGCGCCGCGTATTGCTGTGGGTTGTCCTTTCATCGGCACAAAAATAACCGTAGGCAATCCTTTTGCCTGAAATAACGAAAGTAACTCTTTGTAATGATCCGTATTCACTTTGTAAACATAAATTTGACCCTGGTAAGTTTTACTAAACTCTTCCATAAAGGGAGCAATTCGCCTGCAATATCCACACCAATCTGCATACAGATCAATCATACAAGGTTTATCGCCAAGATACTTAAATTCGTTTGGGCTTGCTTCGTAGTTCCAAACCCTTTTCAAAAAAGTTTCTTTGGTTAATAATTCCGGTTTTTTCTCTGTTTGCGCTACTAAGGTGAATCCTAAAAAAAAGAATAAAGCGCTTAAAAATATGTTTTGAATTAATTTTTTCATTGGTATTTTTTTTGTTTATAAATTAGGCGGCAAAAATATATGAAAATGGGAAATCTCTGTTTCTATGTTAAGTTTTTTTTCTTATGCAAATAATTATATTTTTGCACGTTACTTGATGAAATAATTGTAACAAGTTAAAAAGATGAATATGATAACACACCATAGTGCAGCAGATGTTCCGTCTGCAAGTTGTTTGCCAGACTATATTAAAACCCTTACCCAGCAACTCAATCAGCACAATTACAATTATTATGTATTAGATAATCCAACAATTAGCGATTATGAATTTGATCAATTATTGGAAGAATTACAGCGTTTAGAAAAAGAGTACCCGCAATATATTCAACCCGACTCCCCTACCCTACGCATTGGAGGAGAAATTACCAAGCAGTTCGTTACTGTGGCTCACGTTTTCCCCATGCTTTCTTTAGGAAACACCTATTCTATTGAAGAGATTGAAGAGTTTGACAAACGTGTGCAAAATGCTTTGATAGAAAAACCGGAATATGTTTGTGAACTGAAATATGACGGCGTTGCTATTAGTTTGATTTACGAAAAAGGAATATTACTTCGTGCCGTAACCCGCGGCGATGGCATTCAAGGAGACGATGTTACGCAAAATGTAAAAACTATAAAATCTATTCCTTTAAAACTTTTTGGCGATTTTCCTGATTTTTTGGAAGTGCGCGGCGAAATTCTACTTCCCCATCAAGTTTTCCATAAACTGAATGAAGAACGCGAAGATATTGGAGAACCTCCATTTGCAAATCCGAGAAACGCCGCATCCGGCAGCCTCAAATTACAAGACTCTGCCGAAGTGGCAAAACGTGGATTAGATTGCCGTTTGTATTTGGTTTTGGGAGAAAATTTGCCTTTTGAAACCCATTTCAATAGTTTTTTTAAACTTAAAGAGTGGGGATTTAAAACCCCTGACGTACTTCAAAAATGCAACTCTATTGATGAAATTAGAGCATTTATTAACCATTGGGATACGGAAAGAGAAAAACTTTCCTTTGATATTGATGGCGTCGTAATAAAAGTAAACCACATTTTTCAACAACAACAATTGGGCGCCACTGCAAAAAATCCCAGATGGGCTATTGCTTACAAATTTAAAGCACAACGCCAATTGACTCCGCTATTAAGCGTTGATTTTCAAGTGGGAAGAACAGGAGTAGTTACACCCGTTGCGAATTTGCAACCCGTTTTGCTGGCAGGAACAGTAGTAAAACGAGCCTCATTACACAACTACGATATTATTCAACAACTTGATATTCATGACAATGATTTTCTTTATGTAGAAAAAGGAGGTGAAATTATCCCTAAAATTGTAGGAGTAGAACTTTCAAAACGATTACCAAATGCGCAAAAAGTAACTTTTATTTCACATTGTCCCTCTTGTAACACGCTTTTAACAAGAAAAGAAGGGGAAGCCGGCTTCTATTGTCCTAACGAATGGGAATGTCCCCCGCAAGTAAAAGGAAAATTGGAACACTTTATCTCAAGAAAAGCCATGAATATTGATTCACTGGGAGAAGGAAAAATTTATATGCTGTTAGACAATGGTTTAGTAAAATCGAGTGCCGATTTTTACAATCTAAAGCAAGAACTATTGTTGGGTTTGGAAAAAAGAATAACAGGTGAAAACAACGAACAACGTATTGTTAGTTTTCGTGAAAAAACGGTGGAAAATATGTTAGCGGGTATTGAACAATCTAAAAATGTTCCCTTTGAGCGCGTTTTGTTTGCAATAGGCATTAGATACGTGGGTGAAACTACCGCCAAAAAATTAGCCCGTTATTTCAAAAATATTGATGCCATCGCCAATGCATCCAAAGAGGAATTGAAAGCAGTGGATGATGTGGGTGAACAGGTAGCAGAAAGTATTGTGCAATTTTTTAATACAGTAGAAAATTTAGAAAATGTAGTAAAACTTCGCAAAGCGGGTGTGCAATTTGAATTGAATGAAGAAAGCAGAGAACCCATTTCCAACGTTTTGGATGGAAAAAGCATTGTGGTAAGTGGGGTTTTTTCTATTTCAAGAGATGAGATGAAACAAAAAATTGAACAACACGGCGGAAAAAATGTATCTTCTATCTCAAAAAACACCGATTTTGTAGTTGCCGGCGATAACATGGGACCAGAGAAACGAAAAAAAGCAGAAAAACTCGGTATTCCTATTTTGAGTGAAGAGGAGTTTGAACTAATGGTTAATCAGCAAAAAATCATATTTTCTTAATTACTTTGCATTGAACAAGTTATCAGGTTAATGAAAAGATTATTAGAACCAAACTAATTTTTTTTCAAAAAAACAACTTTCCCCCTTGACAAACGCTTTTTCATGTTGTATATTTGCACCCGATTTGTGCAGAGAATATTTTTCTCAAAATTTATAAATATTAACTAAATTATCAGTGTTTTATGAAAAATTCTAATGCTTTATGTATGGGCAAACATTGCCAACAGTTTACAAAAATTTTAAACAAAATCTTTATTTCTTCTTTTCTACTCGCTTTTTGCTTTCCGTTGAATGCAAAACAGGTGGAAGTAGATGATGTCGTTTCTATTGCTCTATGGAACGGTTATCCGCAAGGCCCACACACCGCCATCTTCTTGGCAACAGGAGGTTCCCCCGAAAACAACGGTCTCGCCACATTAACCCGAGACGCCGCAGGTACAGGTTATACGGTAAATACAGATGGAGTAGCATCCTCAACCGGTTGGCAAAATGCAGAAACCATCGAAAAATACTGGATAACTTCTTTTTCTACCCTTGGATTTGAAAATTTAACGGTTACTTCCAAACAAATGAGTTCCGGAATGGGCCCAAGAGATTTTAAAATTCAATATAAAGTTGGAGCTTCCGGAACATGGACAGATGTGGATGATGGTGAAGTCCTAATTACTTCTTCTACTACTTATACCTCTACCGGCGTAAAAGAAAACCTTCCACTTCCAAAAAATATGAATAATAAGGAAGAAGTGCTTTTACGCTGGCTTTGCACTTCAAATGTAAGTCAAAGTGGCGCTACTGTTTCTACCGGCACCAACCGTTTGGATGTAACCGTTTATGGAGAACCTGCGTCAACCATTGGAGATCCCGAAACGCCCCCAACTTTGTGTCCCGAACATGTATTCGACCCTGCGAATAACATCATTTATAATGTGGTAGAATTGGAAGGAAAATGTTGGTTCAAAGAAAATTTGCGCAATACTAAATATCAAAACAATACAGAAATACCATTTGCAGAGCCGTATTACCGCTCATTTTATCCTGATGTAGAGCAAAATACAAGTAACTTTGGATTGTTATACACTTACGAGTCGGCAGTTCCAATTTCAACAACATTATGTCCGACAGGATGGCGTATTCCTACAGCAGCAGAATGGGAAGAATTGAATATTTATGAAATAACGGATATGAATAATCATGATTATTGGTTACACCCCAACGTTTATACCAACACCACTGCATTTGACATAAGGGGTGCAGGATTTTTCAATAGCTTTACGCAACAGTTTGAAAAATTGTACGGATACACTGCATTTTGGAGTTCAAATTCAAGTAGTGAAACCGCCATCGCTGCAGTACTAAAATATTTTTGTAACCAATTAGAAATAATGGAAGTAACTAAAATGGATGGTATAAGTGTGAGATGTATTCAAGAATAACTTAATAAAATTTAGGGTTAAATCATTCAAGTTTCAAAGTTATAAGATCTACAACGAATCTTGAATGATTTGTTCTTAATGTATAATTTTATACACTAACTCTTTCAAAAGTTCCTCATCGGATAGATTACTGTCCACTCCTTTATTTTTGGCATCATATTCTCTCAAAATGCTTATGATTTTTTGTAGCTCTAAGGTAGAATGGTTCTGCGCGTGTTGTACATTAATTCTCTGAACAAAATCGTTTTTTCCAAAAATTTTAGCTTTTGCTTCTATTGTTTTATCAGATAGATTATAGGCCAATAAACTTAAATAGAATGAAGACAAACTGTTAATAGTTACTACATTAGGTGTTTGTTTAATGTTTTGGCAGATATAGTGAACAATTTTAAATGCCTTATCCTTATTACGCACTGCTAAAGCGTCTTTAAGTTCAAACACATTATATTCTTTGCTTATTCCGATATTTTTTTCAACAATTTCAGCAGTAATTTCGCTGTTTGGAGGAAGAAATATGGTAAGTTTTTTAAATTCATTGTCAATGCGTGATAAATCTACTCCTATGTTCTCAGCCAGCATGTTAGCCACGACAGGCTGCATTTTAAATTGATATTTTTTCACATGAGATAAAATCCATGCAGAGAGTTTGTTATCTCTCATTTTTTCGGAGTGAAAAACCACACCATTTTTTTCAACTGCTTTCACCTGAGTAGCCTTTAAAGAAGCATATTTATAACAAATTACTACAATTGCAGTTTTTGTAGGCGTTTCTGCATATTTTACCAAACGGTCTATATTTTTCAGTTCTTTTGCTTCTTTTACAATTACTACACGTTTTTCCGTACCAAAGGGAAACTCTTTTGCCATGGCAATTACCTCATCGGCATCTGTTTCTTTTCCATAGAGTAATATTTGGTTAAAATCGCGCTGTTCTTCAGGCATCACATTTTCTTCTATGTAATTTGATATTTCATCAATATAAAACGGTTCCTCTCCCATTAAAAAGTAAATAGGTAAAAACTGCTTTTTTTGAAGTTGGGTTAATAGTTGGTCGTAAGTCATTGAAAATTAATTATTCTTGTTAATGAACATACTTTGGAAATAATTTTGTTATTCTTGTAGTGTATGTAAAAAACCTTTCTGTTTTCCAAAAGTTGCTTCAAAAAAAAGTTTTAAATGTTTGTATTAAAATATTATAAATAACTTTTTTTTGCTTTGCAAAATAAAACATTTTTTCTTATTAAAAAATATCAGATAAAATGCTTAAATTATTTTTTAACGCTATTTATGATTTAGATTGAAAGTTTTTATGTAATTTCGCCAACGTAATACAACAAGAAAAAAAACGTTAATAATTTGTGGTAAAGATGGTATAAATTTATGAATGCAGCATTAAAAAATCAGGTTTGTCTCTCTTTTGCGCTTTTATTATGCCTTGTTTTTTCTTGTAATCATAACACATTTTACCACAAAACATACGCTATCCATAACGAAATTTGGAATATGGATAATGATTTGGTTTTTGATTTTACTATTTCAGATTCATTACAATACTATAATTTTTATATTGATGTAAGAAATACAACAAACTATCCATATCAAAATTTATCGCTATTTTTTACCACACAGTTCCCTGATAGTACTGTGTTTACAGATACTCTAAACTGTATTTTAAGTGATGCTTACGGGCGATGGACAGGGAAAGGCTCAGGAAGAATTAAAGAGAATCGCTTTATCTTAAAATCGAAAGTTCGTTTCCCCCAAAAAGGAAATTATATCTTCACTGCCCAACAAGCCATGAGAGAAACTGATTTAAAAGGAATTATTGACTTTGGAATAACTTTGCAATATGAGTAAAGGGATAATGTTTTTTCTGGGTTTATTGTTTGGCATCCTCATTTGTGTGTTGCTTTTTTATTATGATGTAAAGTTTTTTAATAAAAATTGCCCCAAATGTGAAAAAAAAGAGATCGTCACCCGCGTAAAAACGGATACCGTTTACGTTGAAACCCCTCGAAAATACCCAAAACAAACAACAACAGAAATCATTGAAGATAGTATTACCACTGATAATCTTGAAACAACACCTCCCGATGATGAATCTTCTACTTATGATGCCATTTTTTCTTTTGATAATGAGGAAACGGATGAAATTTTTTCAGACCAACTTCTAAAAACAAAAACCGTTAAAGTAAAAATTCTTTCACAGGAAAAACATGAAATAGATCTGCCTGATGATTTTTTTCAATATTTTGAGATTCAACTGTGGAGTACGCTTATTAAAAATAAGATAACCTATTTTAGAGACAAAAATATGCTGAAAATTAAAGGAATGGAAATAGAAAATGTAAACGTTGTTTTTTTAAAAAATGACTATTATTTAGAAACAGGAAATCGTTATTACGCCATTCCGGAAAAACAATCTTTCGATAAATTAAACCTAATACAAATACCCTAATGAGATATTTTTACAATATGAAGAATTTAAAATTATTCCTGTTTTGCTTTTTATTTCTTTTTTGCGGTTTTATGATGAGCGCTACAGCACAGTGTCGTGGAGGTTCCTGTTCTTCCGGTTTTAAATACAAACGCAACGGTCCCCAATGGTCATCTGCAAAACCCTCTACGGGAATGAGTTTTTATTTAGATTCTACTTATGTATATCCTGAGGCTTACTCAAGTTATGATTACTATGATGATGATGAAAAACCTGTACACAGTAGTTCGTGGGAACGAAAAGGTTTTGGTTTTTTTATTGGAAGCAATGCCTATTTTGCAAGCAAAAAAACTGCCAACTATTATAACGGTGCACCGGAAAATGTTATTAATCTGAATTTAGTTTTAAAAAACGAATATTATACAAGATATCTTATTGATATCTTGAAAGAGAATTATCGTTATATTGATACGGCAGTTTTAAAAGAAGAGTATAACCGTAATTCTCATTATAATGTGGCAATGGATGTTGCAGTGGGTATCTCTTACCGCATTCACAGAAATTGGTATTTTGAATTAGCGTATTCTTTTCGAAGATTAACAGCATCTAACGTTTTTACTTTTCGTTTTCCGGGTGTTCCTCCCGGTAACAATCCTCCTGATTATAGTAAAAATCAACATCTCGGCGCCAAAGAAGACCGTCATTATATTGATTTATCTTTAGGGTATATATTTCAAATGCATGAAATTGTGAAGCCCTTTCTTTCTGTTGGCGCGCAGTTTACTTATATTCGTATCAAAGAGTTTAAATTACTTATTGAAGATGCTCCTCCTATTGATTTAGCGCAGATGGCACGCTATCCCGATTACATTCCGGGCGTTCAAGATCTGCCCAATTATGTAGACTGGGCGGGACCAGGGTATGGTTTTTTTCTTAATTTTGGACTTAAAATCGCTTTTCATCCTGCTGTGTCCATTGATCCTGTGTTTCAACTTTCGGTGGCAAGTTTTGGAAACAGCAAACTATATCTTCCCAGTTTCTATACTAATTTGTGTTTCAACTATGTCGCAGGAGTTCGGTTGGTGTTGAACGATGGACTTTTTGTGCGCAATAAATAGGGCAATACTAACACGGTTATTTCTTATTTCATATCTCTTGCAACGATTTATCTATCAAAAACTCTTTTACTTCATTTTCACCCACTTCAAAACCAGGCATATATTCTACCTGCTCTGAATAGTTAATATCTTTGTGAAAGGCTAATTGCCCACGAAACAATTTTTCTGAAAACATTTGATTAAACAATTCTTTTGCTTTATTTGATACTTCATCTAACGTATAGTAGTTTTTTAGCAAGAAATACAAATCCACGTAATCTTTCCATTTTGACCTTTGCCCCAACGCAAATGCTTTCATTGCCGCCAAAGTAAGTAGATCGGGCATTCTCATACAATTTTCAAAATTTACTTTAGCATCAATAAAATAGGGATACTGAAAAAAAGTTACTTTTACTGAATTAATGTCAATATTAATTTGCTCTGTAACTTTTCGGGTTATTTGATATGAAAATTTTTCAACACTGATTTTTTTTTGAATCCTTGTAAAATTTAGATTTGATTGTTTAAATAAATCAAAATCAACAGATTGTCGGTGTCCTATTTGAAGTGCTATAGCAGTTCCTCCAACAAGATAAAATTCTCTCTTAAATTTTTGGAGAAATGGAAGTAATTCTTTTTGTTCTTTTGTTAGAATGTTTGGGTACATATTTTTTAAAATAAATATCAAAATAGTTATAAATTTCCGGAAAATAATTCAATTTTTTTCTTCCTGTCATGCCCCAAAAAATGGACGCGGTTTTTTGTAATCCCAGAACATTGAATAAATCTCTTACTTGCTCTAATGTACCAAAATTAAGTACCATTTCTACCAACAATTCATCTGGTACCGTCTCGCTTTTAGGCTGCGGCGAATACCAAAACAGATTCTGATGTTCTTCAATGAATTGTTTTACTTCGGGAGTTCGCATAAACTTTATGATTTATTTAATGTTGCGCCAAAAATATAAAAAGTTTCCATTCATCACTAATCATTAACTACGTTTTTCTTGAAGTGCAATGGAAAAATTATTTTGCGATTTGCGTAGCGATAAATGAGGCAACATCATCGGCGTATGAGTTCATTCCGAATCCGGCGTCGTAGCCTAATTCTCGCGCCAATTCGTGCGAGATGCGTGGACCTCCGCAAATTACCAACAACTTATCGCGCAAATTTTCTGCTTCCAACATCTCTATCAATTCTACTAAATTTCCAATATGCACATCTTTTTGCGTTACCGTTTGGGAAACCAACAACACATCTGCTTTCAACTCAATGGCTTTAGCAATAAATTCATCGTTAGGAATTTGACTGCCCAAATTGTAGGCGTCAATCATTTCGTAGCGTTCCAAGCCGTAGTGTCCTGCGTAGCCTTTCATGTTTATAATAGCATCAATGCCAACGGTATGTGCGTCTGTTCCGGTGCTGGCGCCTATTACTACAATTTTTCTGCCAATATGCTGCCGGATAAACTCGTCGGTTTCGTGTATATCCATTTTGGAAGACTCTACTTTAGGAACATGAATCGTGGTAAAATCCACGCTTTGTGTGCAATTTCCGTAGCAGTTAAAGAACGTAAACCCGGGGTTCAGCTCTTTGTAAAAAACTACTTGTGGATTTTCAAAGCCTAACTTTTTAATCAGTTGTTTTGCTGTTTCCACTGCTTCTTCACCGGTAGGCACGGGTAAGGTAAAACTGAGTTGCATTTTACCATCGTTCATAGTATCCCCGTAGGGTTTCACCTTAGTAAGGTCTAATGTTTTATCGAAGTTTCCAACTTCTGTTGAGTATAATCCGCCGCTCATATAATTTAAAAGATTTAAAGATTTAAAGATTTAAAGATTTTAAGGTTTAAGATTTAATTCGTACTTGTTTATTCATCACCAATCACTGCAAACACATTTTCTCCGTTTTCCCGTAGTAGTCGTTGGGCATTTTGGTTTTGCATGATTCCTGTTTCAAAATCATTGAAATTGAACAAGTTAGGCATATCAAACCAGCGCTGTATTTCCATGTTGAGTGTGAGAATAGAATTAGTTTTTTCATTAACGGAAAAATTAACAGGTAATTTTACAGTAAAGTAATTTTGAACAAATTGCTTAATTTCATTGTTTTCATCATATAGTTGTCCAATTCCTGTGTGGATGTTTATATTTTGAATCTTGTCCTCATTATTCAAAAACTTTCCATTGATTTGCATGTAATGGTATCCACCTCCCAGATAATCAGGCCACGAAAAATTATTTTCCGGAGGGTTTACAAAACGGTTGCTTTTGTTATCGTTTTCGTCTAACCCAAAAACAAAAGAGATGGCAGAATAATTTCCAACAGGAGTATCATCAATTTTCCAATTTAGACTACTACTCAAGCTACAGTCTACGTAATGAATACCATCGTTTTGTTTAATTACTATCGATTTTTTTTTGTTATCAATTAAAATTAGTTTTGATATAAAATATTTTACTTCATTCACTTGAAATAGATTTTCGGCAGTATTAGTGTATATGAGTTGATTGAATTGAACAGGGTTATTATTTATGGTATGGGTAAAATGGAGTTCAAAAGTTTCAAATTTTTCTTTTTTACAAGAAAAAAAATACAGAAAACAAATCATTAAGATGAAAAAAAATATTGATTTATTCATTTGAAAAAAATGTTTGCAAAACTATATTTTTTTTACAACAATATTTTAGTGTTATTTTACTCTTGCATTTCTAACCACTTTACTTCTTTTTTTGCAATGCTGTTTTTTAATTTTTCATATTCAGCATACAATAAGCCTGTTTCAATCTCTTTGGCGTACTGATCGGGTTGTGCTAATTTCATTTCAATGACATGCAATTCTTGCTGTTCGGTTTCAATCTCCCTTTCCAATTTTTTTAGTTGGTTTTGAATTTTTCGCTGTTGTGCTTCCTGCTCCTTCTTTTGCAAATAGTTATCCTTGTTTGCAGAAATAGTTTTTTCATCCTCTTCTTTACCATTCAATTTACGCTGCAATTCATTAAGAGAATCTAATTTTTTCTTCTCTAAGAAATCATAAACATCTCCTATGTAGGTTTTTATTTTTTTTTCTTTAAATTCAAAAATTTTCTCACACAAACCAGACAGGAAATCTCTATCGTGCGAAACCACGATCAAACTTCCTGTGTAGTGCAGCAACGCATTCTTCAGGACATCTTTTGATGCCATATCCAAGTGGTTGGTTGGCTCATCTAAGATTAATAAATTAAAAGGCGAGAGCAACAATTTTGCTAATGCTAATCTTGATTTTTCGCCGCCGGAGAGTACTGACACTTTCTTCTCTGTATCTTCCGTGGTAAACAAAAATCTTCCCAAAATAGTTCTTATTTTGGGTCGAATATCTCCTATGGCAACTTCATCAATAGTTTCAAAAACGGTTTTATTCGGATTTAGAAGTAGCGCCTGATTTTGTGCATAATAGCCAATCACAACCTGATGTCCTAATTGGATAGAGCCATGCTGAGGGAAGAGTTCGCCCACAATACTTTTCACAAATGTGGATTTTCCTTCTCCGTTTCTCCCTACGAATGCCACGCGCTCGCCGCGCTCTAAGTGCATGTCAATATCATTCAATACATTAACCACCCCGTAACCTAACGATAGCTGTTTTGCTTCCACTGTTATTTTTCCGGAGTGTGGCGCCGGCGGAAATATGAAAGAGATAGCGCTGTCATCCACTTCATCTACCATCACTTTATCCATTTTTTGTAACATTTTTACTCTGCTTTGCACTTGTTTGGCTTTGCTTGCCTTATATCTAAAACGTTCAATAAAACGCTCAATTTGTGCAATATCCTTTTGCTGATTTTCGAATGCTGCTTGTTGTGTTTCAATACGCTCTAACCGTTGCTCTACATATTCGGAGTAACTGCATTTATAATCTTGAATATTGCCCAATGTAATTTCAATAGTTCTATTGGTTACTCTGTCCAAAAATGCGCGGTCGTGCGATACCATGATCAGCGCACCCTCGTAATTTGCCAAATATTCTTCCAACCATTGAATAGACTCAATATCCAGGTGATTAGTAGGCTCATCTAACAGGATAATTTCAGGTTTTTGGAGTAAAATTTTGGCGAGTGCTACGCGCATTTGCCATCCAGAACTGAACTCGCACAGCGGACGTTCAAAATCAGTTTGTTTAAAGCCTAATCCCAGCAGTACTTTTTCTGCATCGGCTTCCATCGTACTTCCGCCAAGAATGTGAAATCGCTCTGTAAAATCGGACAATTGTTGTGCCAATTTATGGTAAGTATCCGATTCATAATCTTCTCTCAATGAGAGTTGTTCGGTAATATGCACAATCTGCTTTTCCAACTGTTTCTGTTCTACAAAGGCAGAAACTGTTTCTTCCCAAACGTTTCGTAAAAAATTGGTTGCCATCTCTTGCGGAAGGTATCCCGTTTTAAAACCGGCAGTAATTACTATGGTTCCTGTTTCCGGTTCTAATTCTTTATGAATAATTTTGAGTAATGTAGATTTTCCTGCGCCGTTTTTCCCCACTAAACCTATCCTATCTCTATCTCCCACCACAAAAGAGAGGTCTTTAAAGAGGAAATCTCCGGTAAAATTAACGGCAAGTTTGTGAATTGAAATCATGGCGGCGAAAATAAAGAATTATGTTTGCCATAAATACATGAGGGTTATTAGTTCAAATCGTTTTTATATAATAGATATACGAAATTTACCCCCTTTGCGTTTATTAAATACTTAAAATAACTGTAATGACTACAAACAGAATCTTTATACATCAAAAAATCAAAGAGTTTACGCAAAAGTACTATCTTAATAAATTGTACAAAGGGGCGCTCGTTTTCGTGTTGATAACAATGGGCGTGTTTATCGCTTTTACCTTGTTAGAATATTTTTCTTACTTAAACTCTACCACCCGCGCCGCGCTGTTTTATACTTATTTGGCGCTATTTATCGGAACTATAGCGGTGTATGTGATCTATCCGCTCACTAAAATTGCAGGATTTGGAAAAACATTAAATTCAACCTCTGTTTCTAAAATTATTGGAAAACATTTTCCTGAAATTGATGATAAATTGTTGAACGTAATTCAATTGGAAGACCAAATTGAAGAAGGAAAATACAGAAGTTTAGATTTGCTCAATGCGGCGATTGATACCAAAATTGAAACCCTAAAACCGTTTGCTTTTGTGAAAGCGATTCCTTTCAAAAAAAGTACCCGTTTTGTAAAATGGGCATTGATCCCCGTATTGCTCTTTTGTGTGCTTTTTTCTACCAAAAGTGAAATTTTTACAGAATCTACCCAACGAATTGTAAAATATCAACAACATTTTGAGAAACCCGCTCCTTACAAAATTGAGGTAACAAATAACAATTTACGCGCATTGCAAAATGATGATTTTACTATACATATTAAAATTGAGGGCGATGAAGTGCCAAATGAAATTTTTATGGTGTATGATAAACGTAACTACCGATGTGTAAAACAATCGAATACAGAATTTTTATACACTTTTTCCAACCTGCAAAGAGATATTACTTTTCAACTGCAAACCGATGAAGTTACTACCCATTTTTATACCCTCAACGTGCTTCCTAAACCCGTGATTGTAAGTTATGTAATGGAATTAAATTTTCCCTCTTATCTTAACAAAAACAAAGAAGTGATTGAAAACAACGGCGATGCTACCGTGCCGGAAGGTACCCGTATTACCTGGAAGTTTTATACCAAAAATACAAACGAAATTGATTTCTTTATACAAGAAAAAGAAGAGATTTTAACTCCTGAAAAAGAGGTGTTTACATATTCCACTACTGCACGCGAAAGTTTTTATTATGCAACAGTAAATAAAAATCAATATTTTGTAAGTCCCGACACTTTATCATTTAATATTCAAGTAATAAAAGATTTGTATCCGGAAATTAGTGTGCAAAGTCAAGCCGATTCTCTATTTTCAGACAGGGTGTATTTTAAAGGAACTATTAGAGATGATTATGGATTTTCAAGTTTAAAGTTTGTTTATATGGTATTTGATGAAAATAAAAATCTGTTAGAACAAAATAAAACTATTGATATTCATATAGATAAAAATATTACGATTCAAGATTTCTATTTTCATTTCGATGCAGGTTCATTAAATTTATATCCGGGGTATTCTATGGAATATTTCTTTGAAGTGAAAGATAACGATGGAGTAAATGGACCTAAATCCTCTAAAACTCAATCTACTATCTTCAGATTGAAAACAATGGAAGAAATTAATAAAGAGATAACACAGGGCAACGAACAGTCGAAAAGTGCGATGGACGATTTGGCAAAAGAAGCTGCAGATTTGGCAAAAGAGTTGGAAAAATTTAATCAACAAATGTTGCAAGTGAATGAACCAAGTTGGCAAGACAAAAAGAAAATGGAAGAATTGATGGAGAAATATAAAGAGTTGCAAGACAAGATTATGGATGCAAAAAGCGACCAGGATCAGAATTTGATGAAGGAGGAACAGTATAAAAATACGGCATCTGAAATACTTAAAAAACAGGAAGAATTGCAAAAACGTTTCGATAATCTTTTATCTGATGAAATAAAACAGATGATTGAAAAGATGCAAAATATGATGATGGAGATGAATAAGGATCAGATGCGTGAAGCATTGGAAAAAATGAAAATGAGCGCAGAAGATATTAACAAATCGTTAGACCAACAATTAGAATTATTTAAACTGTTGGAATATGAAAAGAAATTTCAGGAAGTAATTGATAATTTGAGAGATTTAGCGCAAGAACAAAAGAATTTATCCCAACAAACCGACCAAAAAGCGATTCCCAAAGAGGATCTGCAACAAAAACAGGAACAATTGAATGAAAAGTTTCAAGATTTGCAGAAAGATATTAATGATTTGCAACAACTTAACAAGCAGTTGGAAGAACCTAACAAGATGAAAGATCGCTCAGAACAGGAGAAACAGATTATGCAAAAAATGAAAGAATCAGCAGAGCAATTGAGTAAAAACAATCGTTCCAAAGCAAAAGAGAGTCAAGGAGATGCTTCGCAGCAAATGGGCGATATGGCAGATGAAATGGAACAGGAGATGAATGAAAATGAAGCCGAAGATATAACCGAAGATATTGAAACATTGCGTCAAATTTTGGAAAATCTGATTCGGGTTTCTTTCAAGCAGGAAGATGTGATGGTTGCGGTGAAAAAAGCGGGGCAAAAATCGCCGTTACTTACTGACTATATGCGTGAGCAATCTAATATTCAAGATTATATGCGAATGATTGATGATTCGCTAAATCAGTTGGCAAAACGGCAACCGATGGTAGAACCGTTTATTACCAAAGAAGTTACTAAAATTAGAGAGTATTCGGCGGCATCAAGAGAGCAACTTATTGATAGAAGAATTTCTCAGGCGTTGTCAAGTCAGCAGTTTTCCTTAACTTCGATGAATAATTTGGCGCTAATGCTGGGTGAATCTTTAAAGAAGATGAAAGAGAAGCAAAGTGAATGTAATTCTAAGTGCAACAAAAGCGGTAATGGATCGTGCAGCAAGCCGGGCGGAAAAGGCAAAGGAAAACCCAAGTCGGCACGCGAGTTACAGCAACAGTTAAATCGCCAGATGGAGGCAATGCAACGCTCTATGCAGCAAGGAAATAAACCGGAGGGGCAAGTTCCAACGCCGAATTCTCAGGGCATGAGCGAGCAGTTTGCCCGAATGGCTGCGCAGCAGGAAGCAATCCGCAAAATGATGCAGGATTATAACAGCGAACTGAAAGGACAAGATGGGGTTGGGGATAAATCTATTGAACAACTGTTGGAAGAGATGAAAAAAACGGAGAAAGAGTTGGTAAACCGTTCTATTACAGCGCAAACCATTACCAGACAAAAACAGATTGAAACGCGCTTGTTAGAGAGCGAGCGCGCCGATCAGGAACGTGAAAAAGAGGAAAAACGAGAGTCCACCGAAGCCCGCGAAAAATACAACCCCTCGCCGCCCAAAGAGTGGCAGTTTGATAAAAACAAAACGCAACAAACGGAGTTGCTCAAAACTGTTCCTCCCGCATTGCAGTATTACTACAAAGAGAAAGTGAACCGGTATTTTTATAATATTGGGGAATAAAAAAAGAGCGCTTGTATTCATTGAATTTTTATTATATAATTTTTAATTAATAATATCTTTATCTGTTTAGTATGTACTATATAATATTGTATTTCGTTAAACAAAATAATACTATAGCATATTACGTTGAATATTCTAAAAAAATATATACTCGATGATTTTGTGTAAGCGAAAGTTTTGTTTTCTTTTTATATTCATTGCATTAACTTTTACAAATGTATTAGGACAAGAGGCTCATTTTTCGCAATTTTATGCAAACCCGCTTTATATGAATCCGGCTTTTGCAGGAACAATGAATTGTCCGCGTTTTTCTCTCAATTTTCGCGATCAATACCCCTCCATTCCAGGAAATTTTCTTACTTTTTCAGGAAGTTACGATCAACATTTTCACAAAATTCGTAGTGGAATTGGACTATTAGTTTCTGCTGATATTGCAGGAGGAGGAATTATGAGCAGTTACAATATTGGCGCTATCTATAATTTTAGAGTAAAGATAACCCATAATTTTAATTTGCAATTAGCGTTGCAGGGTGGATATTTATCTAATGCTCTTAATTGGAATAAATTAAAGTTTGCTTCAGAACTCATAGAGATGTTTCCTCATACCTACTCATTTGAAGATCAATTAAAAAAATCTCAATTTGATGCCGCTTTCGGATTCGTAGGTTATACCCCTTTTCTTTATTTTGGATTTGCCATGCACCATCTATTTCCTGTTCAAATTAGTTTTATAAGGAGTTCAAATGATAAATTTAAAACAGAATGGATACCCAAACTAACTGCTCACATAGGAGGAAAAATTACCATCCAACAAAAAGTAAAAAGAGAGAATAATTTTGGTGATATTTTTCTTCATCCCAATATAATTTTTATATCTCAAGGGGATTTTCATTATCTTCATGAAGGGTTTTATTTCAATTTTTATCCTTTTACGATAGGCACATGGTTACGACATAATTTTAAGAGTTTAGACGCCTTAATTGTAACTTGTGGGATTGAATATAAATTTTTGAGGATAGGTTATTCTTACGATTTTACACTCACTCAGTTGGTACGCACCGGAGGCGCACATGAGGTTTCGTTACAGTTTATTATCCCCTGCGAAAATGATCAGAATGTTTCACCGAAAAAAAAGAAAAAAAATTATTCTTCCATTGATTGTCCATTATTTTAAGAATCATATCATCCACATAAAATAAAAATCAATAATTATCGTTACAAAAAATAAATTTTATAAAAAATGAGACTATTATCAAGAATATTGTGGTTAATACCTATCACTTTATGTATCTTTTCTGCCTGCCAAAGCAAGCAAAAATCTTCCACTACAGGTTGGAAATACAATGACGCCAAAGAGGGCGGTTTTGAGGTTGTACCCTATTTAGAACAAGCCACCGGCCCCGGATTGGTACTCATTCCCGCAGGAACTTTTACCATGGGAAATATGGATCAGGATGTAATGTTCGACTACACCAACGTTCCGCATAAAGTTACCATTGCATCTTTTTATATGGATGAATGCGAAATTAGCAACATTGACTACCTTGAATATTTGAACTGGTTGAAAAAGGTTTTTGTGGATAATAGCAGTGGTTTACAAGGTGTTTACGAACGTGCGCTGCCCGATGAAAATTGCTGGCGTACTCCCACCGGTTTTATGGAAGACAGGGTGCAAAACTATTTCCGTTCCCCCGCTTATAGATATTATCCCGTGGTGGGCGTAAGTTGGATACAGGCTACGCAATATGCCGAATGGCGCACCGATAGAGTGAACGAAAAAATATTAGCCGACCTGAAATATGTGGATTGGAATCAAACACCATCCCCAGAAGGACATTTTACTACCGATGCTTACCTAAACTATCCTGAATATGAAGCACAAAGCGATAGAAGATTGCAATATATTACCACAGGAGATTATAGAAATGTAATGATGGAAGATGGGATATTATTACCCAAATACAGGCTGCCCACCGAAGCCGAATGGGAATACGCAGCTTTGGGATTAATGGAAAATGCTCTCGGCGAAAGAATACTTGAAAGAAATCTTTATCCCTGGAGCGGAAAATCTTTACGCTCGGAAAATAAAAATTATTACGGAGAATTTCAAATGAACTTTAAAAGAGGAAAAGGCGATTATACCGGCGTAGCCATCGCGCCTAACCCCGCTAATATGTTCACCTCAGAAGTGAGGTCTTATTGGCCTAACGATTTTGGACTGTTCAACATGGCTGGAAATGTGGCAGAATGGGTGTTAGACGTGTATCGCCCCGGCGGAACATCAGAACTGTCTGAATATAACCCTTTCAGAGGAAATATTTATACCTCCATGCAACGAAACCCGGACGGAACACTAATGGAAAGAGATAGCATTGGAAGAATTCCAATGGTTATGGATGACAACTCTAAAAACGAAAGAAGAGCAAATTATCGTTCTTCCTATAACGTGAACTATAATGACGGCGACTTGGCTTCGCTCATTAATACGGATGTTTCTACAGCAGATCCTGCCCAAACTACTGAACTTATGTACAGAAAAGGAAATAAAGATTACTCTTATTCTCTTATGGGAGATAATGTTAGAGTAATAAAAGGGGGTTCGTGGAAGGATATTCCCTATTGGGCGCAACCCGGAAATAGAAGATTTTTACCCGAAGACGAATCTGCTGATTGGATTGGCTTTAGATGCGCCATGTCGAGACTCGGGGATATTCAAATGGGAAAAACTTCAAAAAAATAATTCAGATTAAAGCCAATAAATCTGTGTTTCCAATTTCTATTAGTATTGAAGAATTGTACAGTAAATTTGTACAATTTCCTATTATTTGTACCGATACTCGAAAAATAGTTCCTAATTCTTTGTTTTTTTGCTTAAAAGGAGAAAAATTTGACGGAAACCTCTTCGTAAATGAAGCCCTTAAAAAAGGAGCAAAATATGTGATTACAGAAAAAAACATACAAAAAACCTTATTTTCAAAAAGCAACCTTAGTAGCGAAATTTTAGTAGTGGATGATGTTTTACAAACCCTTCAACAATTAGCTCTTTACCACCGCAAACAGCTAAAAATTCCCATTATTGGAATTACCGGAACCAATGGCAAAACCACTACGAAAGAATTGATGGCATCTGTTTTATCCAAAAAATACAAAACTGCTTTCACGCAAGGAAATTTGAACAACCATATTGGTGTGCCGCTTACTATTCTTTCTATTAAAAATGATGATGAGATTGCCATTGTAGAGATGGGCGCCAACCACCCCGGCGAAATTGCAGAACTCTGCCAAATTGCACAACCCCAATACGGTTTAATCACCAATATCGGCAAAGCGCATTTAGAAGGTTTTGGCACAATTGAGAATATTATAGAAACCAAAACGGCATTGTACCGCGCTGCACAAACGCTGTTTGTGAATAATGGAGAATGGAAGATGGAGAATGGAGAATGGAAAATTGTTTATTACGGGAAAAATACTGAAATAAGTGCAGAAATTGTTGAAATGAACCCTTTCTTAGTTATTGACCTTTTTAGTAAAAAAGTTCAAACCCAATTAACAGGAAATTACAACCTCTCTAATATTTTGGGTGCGGCGGCTGTGGGGCGCTATTTCAATGTTTCTAACGATGATATTTGTAATGCCATTGCTGAATATACACCACAAAATAATCGTTCTCAAATTATAAAAAAAGAGAGCAACACCATTATTGCCGATTACTATAACGCAAATCCCACAAGCATGAAAGCCGCATTAGAAAATTTGCTGCAAATTGAAGCCCAGAACAGATTGGCAATACTGGGCGATATGCTCGAATTGGGCGAAAACAGCGTATCAGAACATCAAGCAGTGATAGATTTTTGCAAAGAAAATAATGTAGAAACATTTTTTATCGGAACCCATTTTTACCACCTCAAAAATGATAGTTTTAAGTTTTTTATGAATGTAGAAGATTGTAATAATTATTTGAATAACAAAAAAATAGAAAATACGTTTATGCTTATTAAAGGGTCGAGGGGGATTGCATTAGAGCATATTAATTTATGCGAAATATAATACAAAATATTAATCTTATTAAAAGTTGTTTCAAATGATAAAAATAATACTTTTGCCAAATTTTTTTTAAAACCTATTTATATTATAAAACCTTAAAAAATCACATTATGGATCTTCAAAAATTAATTGCAGAGTTAGAGGTGAAAAATCCCGCTCAACCTTTGTACATTCAGGCAGCAAAAGAAGTACTCGAAACGATTGTTGACTTTGTTAACGAAAACCCAAAGTACGATAAATATTCTATCGTAGAAAGAATTTTGGAACCGGAAAGAATCATTCAATTCAAAGTTACTTGGGTGGATGATAACGGGAAAATACACGTGAACCGCGCTTTCAGAGTGCAACACAACATGGCTATCGGTCCTTACAAAGGCGGTTGCCGTTTTCACAAAAGCGTAAATCAAGACAGTATGAAGTTCTTGGCTTTTGAGCAAACATTCAAAAACTCACTCACCACACTTCCCATGGGTGGTGGTAAAGGTGGCTCCGATTTCGACCCCACCGGAAAATCGGAAGGCGAAATGATGCGCTTCTGCCAAGCATTCATGACTGAATTACAAAAATATTTAGGACCTGAAACTGATGTTCCCGCCGGTGATATTGGCGTTGGCGCAAGAGAAATCGGGTTTATGTATGGTCAATACAAAAGAATTAGAGATGAACACGTGGGCGTTCTTACCGGTAAAAGTTTGAATTGGGGTGGTTCGCTTATTCGCCCGGAAGCTACCGGTTTCGGCGCTATCTATTTCTTGCTGGGAATGTTAGCCGCAAAAGGCGATACCATCAAAGGTAAGAGAGTAGCATTATCCGGATTCGGAAATGTAACCTGGGGCGCAGCGCTGAAATTGGAAGAATTAGGCGCTAAAGTAGTTTGTATCTCTGGTCCTGATGGATATATCCTTGATGAAGATGGTATTTCCGGAGAAAAAATTGTTTACATGACCGAGTTGCTTGCTACCCGTAACAACGTGGTGGCTCCTTATGCAACTAAATACCCTAATGCTAAATTCTTTGCAGGCAAAAAATCGTGGGAAGTAAAAGTGGACGTTGCTATTCCGTGCGCTATTCAAAACGAATTGAATAAAGAAGATGCTGAATTATTAGCCGCAAACGGTTGTCAATATGTGGTAGAGGCTTCCAATATGGGTTGCACCGCAGATGCCATCCATGTTTTACAAGCAAAGAAAATATCTTACGCACCCGGAAAGGCTGCCAACGCAGGCGGTGTTGCTACTTCAGGTCTTGAAATGACTCAAAACTCCATGAAATTATCCTGGACTCGTGAAGAAGTGGATGAAAAACTGAAAGCTATCATGAGCAGTATTCATGCGAACTGCGTAAAATATGGAACCGAAAAAGACGGCTACATTAACTACGTAAAAGGCGCCAATATTGCAGGTTTCATCAAAGTTGCCGATGCAATGATTGAGCAAGGCGTGATTTAAAATATTAAAATTTGTGGATATTGTCCATAAGTTTTTGTTTAATTTAATTTTTCATAGTAAAAAGTTGCTTGAAAGGGCAACTTTTTATTTTTAATTAATCTATTTTTGCAGCCGTATATATTATTTTCGAACCATTAATTTTTAAAGATGAAGATTCATTTTATTGCTATTGGTGGAAGTGCTATGCACAATTTGGCGTTAGCGCTCCATAATAAAGGATACCAAATTTCCGGCTCCGATGATGAAATTTTTGAACCCGCGAGAAGCCGTTTAGAGAAAAAAGGAATTTTACCCAATAAAACCGGATGGTTTCCTGAAAAAATTACCACTAATTTGGATGCCGTTATTCTGGGAATGCATGCCAGAGAGGATAATCCAGAATTGTTGAAAGCGAAAGAACTGAATATTAAAATCTATTCCTACCCTGAATTTTTATTTGAACAAAGCAAAGACAAAACTCGCATTGTGGTGGGTGGAAGTCATGGAAAAACCACCATTACCGCTATGATTATTCATGTTTTGAAATTTCTCAACATCAATTGCGATTACATGGTAGGCGCACAATTAGATGGTTTTGATATTATGGTAAAACTTACTGATGAAGCAGAAATTATGGTAATTGAAGGGGATGAGTATTTGACCTCACCTATTGATAGACGTCCTAAATTTCATCTGTATCAGCCTATTATTGGAATCGTCAGTGGAATAGCGTGGGATCATATCAATGTGTTTCCAACTTTTGAGTTTTATGTAGATCAATTTAGAATCTTTGCAGAGATGATTCCTAAAAATGGACACTATATTTACTGCGATAATGACATCGTGTTGAAAGAGGTCAGTGAAAATGCCAATATCTGCGCTACTAAAGTTGGATATGGAGTACACCCGCATCGCATTGAAAATGGCGTTACTTTTTTGCAAACTTCTTTTGGGGAATTTCCTTTGCAAATTTTTGGA
This sequence comes from Lentimicrobiaceae bacterium, assembly GCA_009776395.1. GTDB lineage: Bacteria > Bacteroidota > Bacteroidia > Bacteroidales > WCHB1-69 > WRNX01. Next base: position 1,505 of record WRNX01000005.1, on the reverse strand, counting down.
AAACATAATCTTACGAATATTAATGCGGCACGTTTGGCATGTAATGCTATGGGCATTTCCGGTGAAAAATTTTATGATGCAATTCAAACCTTTAAAGGCGCAAGCAATAGGTTAGAGTTGCTGTTCAAAACAGAAACCTGTTCAATTTATAAAGATTTTGCACATTCACCATCTAAGCTAAAAGCAACGGTAGAGGCGTTAAAGACGCAATTTCCGCACCGCAAACTTGTGGCATGTATGGAGTTGCACACATTCAGCAGTTTAACGGAAATTTTTTTGGAACAATATGCAGGCACAATGGATTGCGCTGATGTAGGGATTATTTTCTTTAACCCTGAAACTGTTTCCCATAAAAAATTACCCCCCATTACTGCTGAGATTATTTATAAAGCATTTAAACGGAACGATTTAGAAGTTTTTCACAACACTAAATTATTAGAGGATAGAATAGTAGCGATGAACCGCGATAATACAGTTTTTGCATTTATGAGTTCGGGAAATTTTGGAGGATTGAATTTAAACGAGTTTGGACAAATGCATGAGATTAACGCAGATGAAACAGATTAACGCAGATTGAATATTTGAGATTGTGAGTCAAGCCTGCAATGATGTTCTAAATAACTCTACCTTTTACCAATTTCAAGAAAAAAAATAAAAAAAAATGCACTTTTCTTGAAAAAAAATGAAAAACTACGTAAAATTACGTAGAAATATCCCAAATTTTTTTATTTTATTTGCAGCGTGATAAAAAGTGTATGAAATATCTATATAAACTACCCCGATTTATCATCTACCCACTACCCACTAATCATTAATCATTAATCATTAATCATTAAAAAAAATAAACCAATAAAATATTTTAAAGTATGACAAAAAATTACAATTTTTTCAAAAAGACGGTTTTAACATTAACCATCGCGTTTTTGACTACCGCAGGCGTTTTCGCGCAACTAAACTGGACCGGAACACAAACCCTTAGTAATGGGGCTGTGATTTCCCAAAACATTAATCTTACCGGAAATGTTACGGTGAACGTAGCCAGCGGTTCGGCAACCATCTCCGGCGTAATCTCTTCCGGAAGTGGCTACACACTTACCAAAACAGGTAGTGGAGAACTCTTCTTTACAGGTGAAAATACCTACACAGGTACCACTACCATTAGTGCCGGGACACTCTCAATTGGCTACAATTCAACAACAGGTAGAGTTATGGGCAATATTGTAAACAATGCCAAACTTGTGTTTCACCGTTCTAACCAATATATCTACGACGGCATTATTTCAGGATCAGGTCAGGTGATAAAGAATTTATCTAGTAAAATAATTCTTACCGGCAACAATACTTATACAGGTAAAACAACGGTGCTGCTCGGTATTTTGCAGGTAGGAGACGGCGTGGTTTCCACAGCCAATATTGGATCTACCTCAGGCGTAGTGTTAGAAAATAGCAGTTCTGTATTGAGATTTGAAACCAATGGTCCTAGAACATTTTCTAAAGTAATTAGC
>WRNX01000004.1 GCA_009776395.1 Lentimicrobiaceae bacterium | reverse complement strand
GATTGGGAAATGAAAACTTATGTCTATGATTCATCAAACAGAATGATAGAAATGGTAATCTATTCGGATTGGGACGATGGCTTGGAAGTGGATGATAAAATGGTTTACAAATATGATGAACAAAACAATCTCATTGAAGAACGTCATCAATATTTAGAAGATGAAGAGGAATGGGAAGATTATGAGATCGTAACTTATTCTTACAATGAGCAAAACCAACTGACCGGAGCAATGGTTCAAGGCTTTGATGATATTTGGGAAGATGAACTCAAATTAACTGTTTTATACGATTTGGAAAACCAAACAATTACCCATATCTATAGTTTTATTGATGAAGATGAGCTATGGTATGATGATATAAAATTATTATATACCTGCGATTCTCAAAATAATTTATTATCAGAATCATGGTTTGAAAGTGATGAGGACGAATGGGAGGAGTATTTCTCATATAATTATTCTTATGATGATAATAATAATGCAACAGAAGGCTATTATGTTGAGTCCAACAAAAAATGGTTTATGTGGAATTGGTATGAAGAGCCCGAATTAACTGTGTATTACAATAATATGCAAAGTAAAATCCCTACTTATGATTTTCAAAGATTTACCGCAACTTATATAAAGCCCAGCGAAATAGGAATAGTAGATAACAATCTTCAAAATCATTCATTTACTTTGTATCCGAATCCCACTACGGGAGAGTTACAAGTTACGAGTTACGAGTTACAAGTTACGAGCATTGAGGTGTTTGATATTTACGGAAGAAATGTAGTAACTAAATTCCCCTCCAATAAATTGGAGGGGTGGCAGCCAAAGGCTGACGGGGTGGTTTTCAATATTTCCCATTTGCCATCGGGTATCTATTTTGTGAAGATTAACGGAGTGAGTCAGAAAGTTGTAAAACTATAACTTGTCAATAATGCTGAAAAGCAAAGCGCTGCAATTTGTTTTATTACTCCTGTTATTGCTTGGATTAATGAGTGCCGCTGCCTTTATCGGTACAGCGCAATCTACGGAGTTTGTGATTGTTCATTTGCGCATTCCGCGCATTCTAATGAGTGTCTTTGCAGGTGCGGCGTTAGCGCTGTGTGGCGCTATTTTTCAGTCTATTTTTCGTAATCCTATCTGCGATCCCTATATTTTGGGCATTTCATCAGGGGCGTCTATTGGCGCAGCGCTCGCTTTTATTTTCGGATTGGAATTTTATCTTTTTGGAGTAACCTCCTTTGCTTTGGTAACTGCCTTTTTAACGCTGTTAATCATGTTGGGAATAACGCAGTTTTCAAAAATAAAATCTACCTATATTATGCTGTTGGCGGGAATTTCGCTTAATTTTTTAATGGCTTCCATACTCACATTGTTAATCGTATTGAACCATCAAGAGATGCAAAAGATTTTCTTTTGGACAATGGGCAGTTTTGCCACCGTTTCTTACCCAGACCTTTTCTTTTTTATTCCGATATTTTTGATTTGTACATTTTTTGTTTTTTTATTATCGAAAGATTTGAATATTATGCAATTGGGAGATATTCAGGCGCAATCGCTCGGCGTTAATATTCAAAAAATTACCTATACCACGTTATTGATTTCTTCGGTAATGATTGCCGCTGTGGTGTCTATTTGTGGGGTAATTGGGTTTATTGGGTTAATCATTCCTCATCTTGTAAGAATTATTTGGGGGAACAAAACCAAACTTCTGTTTGCTTTTTCCATATTGTCAGGCGCTATTTTCATGTTAGTTGCCGATACGTTAGCACGAACCATTGTGTCTAATTCTGAACTTCCGGTGGGCAGCATCACTGCCCTGATAGGCGCACCCTATTTTATTTTTATGCTGGTACGAAAATAGCATTATTAAAAATTTCATGTTTATTTGCACAATAAAATAATTCAAGTGACAACTAAAGTTTTTATTCATGGAAAAAAGAGATTATTTACTTAGAGAAATCCAAAAGATTGGAATATTAATGAGTGCTTTGCGGCAAAAACTTCTTGGTGGTAAAGGAAACTTGGCTGTTACTTCGGAAAACCAAATTGAAGAAACCAAAGAAATGTTGTTTAACGATTTGAATTTTGATTTGGATGCTTTTTTATCGTTAAATATTGAAGATGGAAATGAGTATATCTGTAGTTTTAAAGGATTTAACATTGAAAATATGGAATCATTTGCAAAATTTTTGTCTGATATTGCTTGTAGCGATAATTGCGACAATTCAAATAAGTATCTTGAAAAAGCGTTACAACTTTACGAATTGTGTAATTTTAAAAGCGATACCTATTCATTTGAACGAGAAATGGAAATAAATTATCTGAAAAATGCAATTAAATCTCCTTGAAACGCCTATAGAATACTTGAAAGGGGTAGGACCCAAAAAAGCGGAAATCTTTAAAAAAGAGTTCCAAATTTTTACATTTCAAGACCTCTTGTTTTATTATCCGTATCGCCATGTGGATAAATCACAAATTCATACTATTTCTGCAATTGAGGCAGAGGGCGTCTTTATGCAGTTTAAAGGAAAAATTATTTCTTATGAAACTGTGGGTGAACGTCATACCAAACGTTTGGTGGCACAGTTCACCGATGAAACTGGCGTGCTTGAATTGGTGTGGTTCAACTCGTTAAAATGGATAGAAAATATGCTTGCAGAAAGGCGGGAGTATATCATTTTTGGAAAACCCACTTTGTTTAACCACCGCTGGAATATGTCGCATCCGGAAATGCTTGATCCTGAAAAACAAATGAATAGTGGGTTATCCATGGCATTCCAACCGTTATATAATACATCGGATAAAGCCAAAAAATCAGGCTTGGACTCGCGTTCCATCTCTAAAATAATGATTACGCTTCTCAATCAGGTTCAAGAGATAATTACGGAGCGTTTATCTGACGATATCATTCAAAAATACAAATTGTTATCGCTCAAAGAAGCTTTGATAAATATACATTATCCTGAGTCGCAAGAGTCGTTAAACAAAGCGTTATTACGATTAAAATTTGACGAACTCTTTTTTGTACAATTACGTTTGTTAACCCAAAAATTAGTTCATACACAACGCTCTTCCGGTCATCTTTTCTCTACTGTTGGGGAGACTTTTAACACGTATTACAAAACCTATTTACCTTTTGAATTGACCAACGCGCAAAAAAGAGTAATTAAAGAGATTCGTGCCGATATAGGAAGTGGAAAACAGATGAACCGCCTGTTGCAAGGCGATGTGGGAAGCGGCAAAACCATTACTGCACTCTTGGTGATGCTTATTGCTAAAGATAACGGCTATCAATCTTGTTTGATGGCGCCTACTGAAATTCTTGCTACTCAGCATTTTGAATCTATTACCAAGTTGCTGAAAGATATGCCAGTAAAAGTAGGATTTCTTACAGGATCTACCAAAAGCAAAGAGCGAAAGAGCCTGTTTGAAGAGTTGCAAACCGGCGAGATTGATATTTTAATTGGCACCCACGCTTTATTGGAAAACAACGTAATTTTCAATAATTTAGGATTAGTTATTATTGATGAGCAACATCGTTTTGGTGTGGAGCAACGTTCCAAAATGTGGAAAAAGAACAACATTCCTCCTCATATTTTGGTGATGACTGCCACGCCTATTCCGCGTACCTTAGCCATGACTTTGTACGGCGATTTGGATGTTTCTATCATTGACGAACTTCCCAAAGGACGAAAACCAATTGTTACACGACATCTGTACGAAAAAAACCGGTTAGGGATGTTCGGTTTTATGCAAAAAGAGATTGCAGCAGGAAGACAAGTATTTGTAGTTTATCCATTGATTAAAGAATCAGAAAAAATGGACTTGTTTGATTTAATGGCGGGATATGATCTCATGGCAGATTGTTTTCCCATTCCGTTATATCAAATTGGGATAGTACATGGAAAAATGAAAGCGAAAGAGAAAGATTTTGTAATGAATCGTTTTGTAAAAGGCGAGATAAATATTTTGTTATCAACTACGGTAATAGAAGTGGGCATTGATGTCCCGAATGCATCGGTGATGGTAATTGAGAATGCAGAACGGTTTGGTTTGTCGCAGTTGCATCAGTTGCGTGGGCGCGTGGGGCGTGGCGCAGACCAATCCTACTGTTTGTTAATGACTAAACACGAGCTTTCTACCGAAAGCAAACAGCGCCTCAAAGCGATGACAGATACGAATGATGGGTTTGAGATTGCTAATATTGACTTGCGGCTGCGCGGTCCCGGCGATTTGCAAGGTACCCGACAAAGCGGAGAATTAGACTTCAAACTTGCAGATTTAGCAAAAGATGAAAAATTAGTACTCTTTACAAGAAATTTGGCAAAAGAAATTTTAGAGGAAGACCCTGATTTACAAATTGCAAGAAACCAATCTATGGGAAAATATCTACACGAGATTATGAAGAAGCAGCATTTTTTTGGAAATATTTCGTAATTACCAATTCTATTATTCTGCAGAATTAACTGTTTCTTGCTCTTCTTCCACTTTCACATCACCCAAGTATTTGGGCAACTGCATCCCTGCCATGTTAAAGAGGTCATTTAAGGGGGGAACAGATTGCATTAAACCCGAAAGGAAATTAGCCGTGGCTGTTTTGCCATTGGTATTGCTGCTATTTTGTCCGTCCCATACGGTAATCTTATCAATTTTGATATTTTTAATGGCTTCTACTTGTGTTTTCACCAATTCGGGCAACTTGTCAGAAATCATCATCAGTACTGCTTTTTCGGCTTCATTATTTGCGGCTTTCACAATTTGGTTAAATCCGGCGGCTTGTTTGGTAAGAATTTCGTTAATACCTCTTGCCTGCGCTTCCATTTTGGCAAATATGGCATCTGCTTCACCTTTGGCTATGCGGCGGGCTGTTTCTGCTTCTGCTTCTGCGTCAATGATCACTTTTTGTTTTTCTATTTCGGCGCTTACCACAATATTGGCGGTCTGTGCGGCGCGTTCTCTATCGGCGCGCACTAATTCTGCTTGTCGCTCTGCTTCGTAAGCCTCTTCAAGCGCTTTGGCAGTTTGCACTTTTTCGGCGGCAATTGCACGGCGCATTGCTTCTGCTTCTCTTTCGCGACGTTCTGCGTCCGAATTGGCAATAGATACTTTGGCAATGTTTTCCCCTTGTACTGCGGTGGCATTGGCATCAGCAGTACGCACACGAGTATCACGCTGGGTTTCCGCAATACGAATATCTTTATCTCTGTCTGCCTCCGCTTTTCCAATCTCACCAAAACGGTTCTGTTCTGCTACACTCTTCTTCGCTTCGTTAATAGCTTTGGCTGCCGCTTCTTTACCCAATGCCTCAATATAACCCGATTCATCACGAATGTCTGTAACATTTACGTTGATAAGTTTTAATCCAATTTTACGCAATTCCAATTCAACGTTTTGACTTACATTGATGAGAAATTTATCTCTATCGGCGTTAATCTCTTCAATATCCATAGTGGCAATCACCAAACGCAATTGACCAAACAGAATATCTTTGGCAAGGTCTTGAATATTGGTAATAGATAATCCCAGCAAGCGTTCTGCTGCATTGATCATATTTTCCGGATCGGTAGAAATACCCACAGTAAAGCGGCAAGGCACATCCACGCGAATGTTTTGCTTACTCAACGCATTGGTAAGATTACATTCAATTGGAATAGGGGTTAAATTTAAGAAAGAGTAACTTTGGAATACGGGCCAAATAAATGCGGCGCCGCCGTGAATACATTTTGCGGAACTAACTCCGCCTTCTTTGTTTTTACCGGTTTTACCGTAAACAACTAAAATTCTGTCGGAAGGGCAACGTTTATAGCGCGATAAAATAGATACAAACGCTACAAAAACGACCACTCCAAAAACAACATAAAGGACGATGAAATTCATAATATAGTGATTAGTGATTAATGATTAGAGATTAATGATTAGAGGTTTAAAAGTTAAAAAAAATATTTTAATTTTTAATTTTTAATTCTACAAGGAGTGTATGTGGGTCAATAACGGTTTTAACAGTTACGAGATTTCCGGTTGGGATAGGTTCTTCCATTTCGGAAATGGCATCATATTCTCTTACGGCTTGTTGGATACTCATTTGAATTTTTCCCATTCCTTTACCTGCGGAGGGGATAGTGTAATACACTGTGGCAGTGCGTCCCACGGCATTGTTAATATCAATATTTCCGCTTTGCACAGCTTTGCTGAGGGCATATAAAATTGCCATAACAATAGATACTAACAATAATCCAATGAAAACGCATAAAAGGGTAAGCCATACTTTATTAGCAATTACTTCAAAGAGTGAAATTCCTGTCCACGCGAAACCGAGGAAGAAGTTTACAAAATTTCGGAAAGTAAAAAGTTGAAACGGAATATGCATATCTACATCCACTTCCGTATCTCCGGAAATATCGGCATGATCTCCCATTCCGAAAAAAGTCATAACCATTTGAATAATAAAAATAATACTGATAGGGATAGCAATTCCCCACATTATTTTAAGATATAGATCTAAAGATGCCCACCAAATATCCATAAAGCATAAATTTAATAATAGTTGGCAAAATTAGAAAAAAAAATGTTTTTTTATAATATGAATTGAATTTATTATTTTTTTGCACATACAATAAAAAGCCGACATTTATGAAAACAAGACAGACAATTAATTAATTATAATAATAAGTATTGAATCCCATTATCACCATTCTTGGACCTACTGCCACAGGTAAAACCCGCATTGCTGCATTGTTGGCAAAAAAAATTGGTGCTGAAATTGTGAGCGCCGATTCGCGTCAAATCTATAAAAGAATGGATATCGGTACAGGAAAAGATTTGAAAGATTATGTTATTGATGGTGTAGAAATTCCGTTTCATCTTATTGATATTGAAGAACCCGGAAAAGTAAATACCGTATTTCACTATCAAAAATTGGCACAAAACGTTATTAAGGATATTCAGCAACGCAATAAACCCGTAATTTTGTGCGGAGGCAGCGGTATGTATATCGAAGCGCTATTGAAAGGATACCAATCAACTCCCATTCCTTCCCTCATTTTTGGAATAAAAGGAGATAGAGATGAAGTGAGAAAGCGCATTACAACACGGCTAAAAGAACGATTAGAAAACGGTATGATTGAAGAAGTGCAATCTTTACTGAACGAAGGCGTACCCACCGAACAACTTTATAAATATGGATTAGAGTATCGTTTTGTGATGTTGTATCTTACTCATTATTTAGATTATAACACCATGTTTCAAAAATTGAACACGGCGATACACCAATTTTCTAAACGACAAATGACCTGGTTTAGAAAAATGGAGCGTGCCGGCTTTGAAATATTGTGGTTGGATTTAGCATGGAGCGAAGAGGAAAAAATGAAGTTTCTCCTGACTTTGTCAAAACAACACTTTAACGAAAATTTTCCCAAATAAATCTAAATAAAAGTGATAAACTCATGAGAAGGGATGATTTTGCAAAGCAAAATCGGGGTAGTTTATATAAACTTTCTCCCTTCTCCCTTCTCCTTTCTCCCAATTTTCAATTATTTTTTACCGTTCGTGCACAAAATACGACCGTTCGTGTACAAAATGACCGGTGTAATAAAAATGAAAGTATGTTTGCAGACGAAATTTAAAACATTTAATAACATGACAAAAAAAAGACTGTGTGGAGATTGGAAAACCACCCCAAAAACCTCAAAAAAAAGTTTGAAAAATATTTGTATTACCACAATGATACTGCTAATCTTGCCAATAAGCAGTTTTGGACAAGCATTATTTCTTAGGCTTAATACAAAGTATCTTGAAGGCGATTCGTTAGGAAAAAGTTATCAAATTCAACTCACCTCAGCAGTTGGGAAAAAACAGATAGTTGACGATTTTATATCGTTCCTTGATGAGTTTGATATATGTGATAAAAAAGAACTGCAATCTCGAATTGACGAAATTGACGACCAAACAAAAGATTTTAGTGTTGATTTTGCACTACCTGTTCCGATCTTCCCTTATCGTATGCTTGGCGACCCCCCTTTATTATTGCTGGGTGAATTACAATTTCAGTTTTACAACAACGAAACTGTATTTATTGATTTCAAAGATTGGAGTGAATTGATATTTCTACGTTATAATAATTCAGAACAAAATTTTAATATATGGAAAATAAGCGATCCCGCTATTGATGAATGGAATCAATATTTTTCTGAAAGAATTGGGCAAAGCACATTTTTGTATAAAGCTACGGCGGTTCTTTTTAATTTAGATCCTGCGGTGAATGCGAATTTAAAAGAAATGGCAAGTAATATTAAAAATGCTTTACGCAAAGACTGGTACGAAAATATGGAAAAAGAGTATCCTATGTATGAGAAATTGGAAGAATTAAAACTTGGCAAATGGTTTTCAGATTACGAATATATAGAATATTTTAGTAATCAACCTATAGCTAATGGTTATTCTGAAAAAAACAAAAAGGCATCGTTAGACGTTTTTACAAGTTTTTTAGAACAAAATAAACTTTTGGCTCTTAGTGAAACTCGTTGGGAACAACAGGTAAGACCTTTGCTTTCAGATTTTTTCAAATATCTTGCTTTTTATACGGGAAGCAATGTGATTGCAGTTGCAGAAGATGGTAAAACCACCTATTATAATATTAATGGAATGATTTTGCCTGTTGATCCCAAATGGGGAACTATGGAAGATGGCACACCGATTGTTCCTTCCGATCCAAAAAATTTAAATAAATATATCAAGAATAATATCAAAAATCAGTATTAAAACTTTATGAAGAATAAGAAGTTTGTAATTATTCTAATGTTGCTCTGTGCTGTCAATTCGTTGCCGGCACAGTTTGCACGTTATAATAAAACAGCGTCTGTTCCTTCCATCTACGGGGTGCTTGACTTTATTGCCACGCACCCCATAAACGAATGTGCTGAAAAAGAACAGGAATTGAAAAATATTATTTCTGCTCCCAATTTTGATGTCAATTTGAGGTACAACGATTATTATCCGCCTTTGGCATATCTTGTTAGAAAAAACCACGATTATTTAGGGTATTTCAGCAAAGAATACATATCGGATAATGTGCTGAAAATGCTGATAGAAAAAGGATCCAGAATTAACACTTACGACAGGGAGGGTAACTCATTGATGGCTTTTGCACTTGAAACAAACAACGAATATTTATCACAGTGGTTTATTGATAGTGGTATTGATTTGTACAAAGAAAATAAATATAGCGAAAATATTATTAATAAATGTATTGAAGAACAAAACCTTTCAATACTAAAGCAAATTACGGCAACAGCAGATGGAAAAAGAATGTTGAATGTTGATTATCAAAATCAGGCAATCATAGTTGGTAATTATGAAATTGTGAAACATTTATACGAAGAAGGGGTTGATATTAACGTAAATACCCTTACCGTAGCACCAAGCATTTTTAGAGGAAATTCTCGTGTTTACGATTATATTACACAAATTTGTGCCAACAATGCTGTGAATTACACTGATTTAAGAAAATATAAATCATTGTTTCCTGATAAATTCTCGCTTATTAAGTCAAAAATTGATAAAATATATTATGATGAGGTCGCAAACATTGATTATTCTTTTGAATTGATAAAACAATTTGTAAAAACCAATGCGCCAATGAAAGACAATACTCTTTTTGATCATAGTTTTGATTTTGAAAAATCGAATCCATCGGTTGAAAATAATATTCCGGTGGACAAAAAAATGAGCGAGCATGAATTATCAATTACTTATAGAGCTACATACGCCCAACAGTTTGCTGAAAAACACGATGGTTATGACCCTGATAATAAAATCATAATTGCCAACCATATTGTTGACTTTAATACAATTATGGTGGGATTAAATACTCAAATCTGGGATACTTATCTGAAAGTTATCAATGATGGTTCGTTTTGGAATGATGTTAAGGCTTATATAAAAGAAGACTTTAGAACTTACGAAATCCTCAACAAAGATGCAGAAATCCATCACTATCAAATAATAAATGCCATAAATATGGCAGAAAAATATCAAAATAACAATACTTTCGGAAATAGATCGTGGTTTGATGAAACAATTGGAAGATTGCGTGAAAAGGGGAAACAGTTATATAACACTTGGGAAAGAGATAAGGCAATCTATAATGCCGATTTGGAAGAAGCCAACGCTATGAGAGCAGAAATTGTGCAAGAAAGAAAAGCCAAAGAAGAAGCAGAAGCAGCAGCACAAAAATTTAAAGAGGAATGTTTAGATTGTGAAATAGACAAAAATAAAACAATTCTGCCTCATACAAAAGAAGATTTCTTGGGTATTACCAGTGAAAAACCAGGAAAAGTTTATACAAAAAATGGTTCTGTTTATGAATATGGTTTTGACAAAAATAGAAAACTGATAATAGGAGGTATAATCTTTCTTGACAAATGTGACACATTTGATGAAATGTATGAAGCTTTCTACAAAGATTGTTTGAAGAAAAAATGTCCAAACTATAAATAATAGGGAATGGAACAAGGAGAAAGGAGAAAGGAGAAGGGAGAAGGGAACAAGGAGAAAGGATTAGTAATTAGTAATTAATGTTAAATGATTCGTGATTAATGATTAATATCCCTTCTCCATTAATTTCCTATTTTTGTACCACCATATAAACCTTTAGTTTTTATGCATAAAATATTAATCGTTGATGACGAAAAACCAGCAAGAGACTTTATATCAGAGTTAGTTACATCTTTTATCCCCAATGCAAAAGTAACACAGATTGACCATCCGAAGAAAGCATTCGACTGTGTGCTGAAAGAAGATTTCGATATGCTGTTTTTAGACATCTGTATGCCGGGAATGACAGGATTGGAACTGTTGGAAAAGATTCAACGGGCAGGAAAAGATCCCTATACCGTTATCATCTCTGCCCACCGCGATTTTGATTATGCAATGAAAGGAATTGAATTGGGTATTGTAAAATATATCACCAAACCGCTCCACAAAGAAAAAATTTTCGAAGCCATCAGTTTGTATCTGCAAAAGATGCAAACCGACCGGTTAGAAATAAAAATTCCGAAAGGAACACTTCGTTTGAATATCAATCACATCGTTGCCATTCAATCGGTAGAGCGCGGAAAAGTGAAAATTTACACTTCCGATATGATTATTCCATACGTTTTAGGAAAATTAAGTTATTTCTCAGCACTTTTACCCCCTCATTTCATCTATATTAGAAGAGATTGTATGGTGAATCTTCATGCCATAAAAAACTACAATGCAAAAGCGCATGAAATTGTCGTGCATTGCGAAAACCATGAAATTTCGTTTCCGGTAAGCAGGGAGAATATGAGGAAATTGAGAATTGAGGAGAAAGGAGCAGGGAGCAGGGATAATTTGTGAATAGTAATATTTAATATTATGGATATTGGTAATGTACGAATTTGTGAATAACTCAACTTTGTTGATAATTTATTATATTTTTGCAAAATGAAAGTAAAAATAATAGAACGAAAGGAATATCTTGATAAACTGTTGTCATATTAAAGGAAAAAAGCAACTTGCAACGCAGGAAAAATATTATCTTGTTGATGTGGGATTGTTGAATGTTTTAGTCGGGCGAGATAGAACGGCAGACAGAGGACATATTTTGGAAAATGTTGTTTATCTTGAACTTTTGCGACGAGGTTACAAAATTTGGACAGGCACGCTTCGCAACGGTGAAATAGATTTTACGGTTAAAAATCGTTATGGAGAAGTTGAGTATTATCAGGTTTCGTGGGAAATTTCGGATGTTGAAAATGAAGAACGAGAATTTTCACCGTTGGAAACTGTACAAGACAATTACCCGAAATTTTTGCTTTCTACCGAATCGTTTCCGCAAAGTCGAGCAGGAATTATTCATAAAAATGTATTTGAATGGTTGTTGAAAAAATAAATGAAATGAAAAAAAAGCGATCGCACAATGATTTATAATCTCATTCAAATCCGAAAAACCAAATTTTAAAAACATGACATACCACCCCTCCCCAAAATTCCCATCCCATACTCCCTTCTCCCTGTTCCTTTCTCCCTTCTCCCTTCTCCTTTTCTTCCTCCTCCCCCTCGTCACTTTTTCGCAGCAACCTCAACAATGGACACACGCTTACGTTCACCGCCATTACGGAGTTAGAGAAGGGCTGACCCCTTCCGAAGGAATAACAGCTTTCCAAGATTCTTATGGATATTTGTGGTTCGCAACTTTTGACGGGTTAAACCGTTTTGATGGACTGAATTTTGATAATTATAGTCATCAAGATCTGAAAATTTCATCCCGAGTGATTTATATTAATCAGTATGAATCAACGGTGTATGTGGTTTCAGAAAGAGCCACAGTGTTTCTACATCACGACAATACCATTGAAGATTACCCTTTACCCGATGATTATCGTATTAACGGAACAGAAATATTAACATTTGAAGACAAAATGTATTTGTTTAATTGTGTTCACGCTGTTAAAAACAATGAGGAACGTAATGTAATATTAATTTTCGATTTAAAAACTAAAACCTATATCAAGTTTGCAAATCAATTACCTCATATTCAACCTTATATTTCAGATCAAAAAATATATGGAATTGCCCCTCAAATAGCCAATCAGCAATTAAATCTTTATCGGATAGATGATGATACAATTCAAATGGTGCATACAACCGAGATGGAAACAGGGGATCGGTTATTTTGGTTTAAAAAAACAAAACAAAATGATGGTTTTGGAACCCTAATTAAAAAATCAGATTCAAAAGTATCCTATCATCTTTATCAGTGTTTTATAAATAATGATACGCTTCGGTTGGTATATATTTCACAATGGAATACAAGTGTTGATTATGTAGAACGATTTAACGATAATTGTTTGATATTAAACGATGACTATTTTGCTCGTTTGTTAGATTTAAAAGAACGTAGATATTCTATTTTTCCATCAGATATTTTGCATACAGCAGGATTATTGATTGATAAAGACAACAATTTTTGGTTTTGGGGTAATGATGGCGTGAATCAAATTTTTCGATTCTTTTTTGAATCTTACCGATTGGATTTAGATTTGAAAAAGAATACTATGGTAGCGGGTGTTTTTGAGGATTCAAAAAAAAATATTTGGGTTTCATCAGAAAATGGAATATATAAAATTGATAAACAAGGAAATATACATCAACAGAAAATTATTTATAACAATAAAAATTTTACTGTTGAAAGATTCGTTGGAAATGAAGTTATTTGCGAAGATAAACAAGGAAGAATTTTTATGACCACCAACAGTGGTGTTGCCATTTTTGACCCCAAAAAAGGAAATGAGAATCAAATAGAATTAATCTCAAACAGTACTTCACTTGCCCTGTATTTCGATTCCCGCGAAAACGTTCTCTACTATGGAGGAAGTACGGAAGGCGCGGCTACTTTAAATGCTCTGAACGCCGCAGGAGAAGATATATCTTATCTATTTGGATATAAACATATTATATCTATTTGCAGAGATTGTAATCAGAGATTGCGTCTCGGCACTTGGACCAGTGAGGCGTGGTTGGATGAAGATAATCAAAAAATTGTAAATGACACTACCACACGTTTATATTCCGGAATAACTGCTATGGCTTTAGATGAAAAAGGGATCCTGTGGAAAGGAACTCCATCCGGACTTTTTGCAGAAAATTCACAAGGAAATGATCAACAAATTTCTTCTCAACAAGTATATTTTGTATTAAATTACAAAAATAAATTTATTATTTGGGGTGATAAAAATATATTAAATATCCTTGATATTAAGGAGTTTCATAGAGATGGAAAGATTTTTACCCGTTCTTTTAACCTCTTTGATGGATTTGATATAATAAGTTTTAGGTTAAACGGCGCAAGCATAGACCAAGGGGGCTATGTTTGGATAACAACAGATGATAAGGTTATCCGTTTTCACCCTGAAAAAATTATGAAAATCCCTCAGTTACAACCTCATTCACCCTACATTGCAGCCATTTATAACGCCGATAAAAATCAGGTTTGGAGATTAGTAAACACAAATTCATCCATACAATTTGAAAATAAAGAAAACTATTTGCGTTTCGACTTGCTTTTGGCAGAACCCTCTGCCCCCGACAAACTTGTTTTTCGTTATAAATTAAACGGATACAGCGACCAATGGCTCACTTCAACAGAACGTTCTTTTATTTTTCAAAATTTGCCTTTCGGAAAATATCGTTTAGAAGTGCAAGCCTCTATGGATGAACAACAATGGTCGGAAACTGTTTACTCGCCGTTCATTACCATCAAACGCCCTTTTTTACTTAGTTTCGTGGGATTGTTTTTAATTTTTCTGGGAATAACAGGAATTGTTGTTTTCTTCATTTATTACACCCGAAAAATAATTATGCGCAAAGAGGATGAAAAACGACAAATAGATCAATTGAAACACAGAGCAATTAAGGCAAAATTTATTCCGCACTTTACAGGAAATGTGCTCAATTCTATCAATTATCTCATATCAAAAAACTCTGATTTGGCACAAAAATATATTTCCGATTTTGCAGGATTTTCTAACCAAACCTTGCTCAATTCCGATACCTTATACCGAACTTTACAGGAAGAATTAGAATACACACAACTTTATCTGAATTTGGAGAAACTGCGTTTTGAAGAGAAATTGGAATATGAAATAGTAGTGGAACCCGAAGTGGATAAGCAGATTTCTGTTCCCACTATGGTGTTGCAAACTTTTTGTGAAAATGCGCTCAAACATGGGTTGCGCCCTAAACCTGAGGGAGGCAAAATCACCGTGCGCATCTATAAACAAGAAAATCATACTGTTTTAACGGTAGAAGATAACGGCATTGGCAGAGAAAATGCGCAGGCATTAAAAACCGAAGGCACTAAAGAGGGACTTAAAATTATTCAACAGCAGTTGGATATTCTCAACAAAAACCTGCCTCGGAAAGCTGTTTTGAAAATTGTAGATTTATACGATGCAGAGGGGCAAGCGGCAGGCACAAGGTTTGAGGTTTGGATGTAAGGAAAGAGGAGAAACGGGGGAAATTGACAATTGAGAGAAAGGATCGGAACACTTTTAAATAATTATGAAAAAAAAGATTTAGCCCATTTTCGGGGCTAAAAAATATAAAATTGAAGAAAATTTTTATTTTTGCACTCTTTTTATAAAAATTATTTTTGAATAATTATTTACTTAAAAATTTATTAATCAAATATTTAAAATCTGAAATTTTATGACCTCACTAACCTTATTAGAAGCCGCCGGTGACATCGGCGTTGCATTAGGAAAAATGGGCGCTGCTTTTGGCGCCGGAATCGCTACTATTGGCGCTGCCTACGGAATTGGAAAAATTGGACACGGCGCTATGGAATCGCTTGCTCGACAACCCGAAGTGTCTGGAGACCTCCGCACTTTTATGATTCTTACATCCGCTTTCATAGAAGGTGTTGCCCTCTTTGGAATTGTAGTGTGTATGTTAAGCCTCTTCGTGTAGAAAAGATACAAACATACATATTCTTAAAACGCCCAAATACAACAAAATAATTAAGGAATGAAGAGATCCCCATTTTCATTCAGCAGGATATTATATACTGTGATGATATTCCTTTTGGGAATCTCAATGACTTTTTATTGGGTTAAAAAACAGCGCATTACAACTAATTCTTATGACAAATTACGCGATTTAATCTATTATATAGACCACTTTTATGTGGATACGGTGAATCATGAACAACTGTCGGAAGATGCTATTCGGGGCATATTAGAACATTTAGATCCTCACTCTACCTACTCCAATGCCGCAGAAAGCAAAATGCAATCCGAACAGTTGGAAGGCGCTTTTGAAGGGATTGGCGTTCAATTTAATATCATGAATGACACGATTATGGTGGTGGCTGCTATTGCCGGCGGTCCATCAGAAAAAGTGGGGATGAAAGCCGGAGACCGTATCATTCTTGTAAATGATGAACCGGTGGCATCCATTGGAATTACTTCTGAACAAGTGTTTAAAATGCTGAGAGGGAAAAAAGGTACGCTTGTAAAAGTGGGTGTTTTACGCCCGGAAGTAAACAATATTTTGGATTTTGAGATTATTCGAGATGTTATCCCTACAAAATCGGTCGTTTCCGCTTATATGATAGAAGAACTCACAGGATACATTAAAATTGACCAATTTGGCACGCATACTACTGAAGAGTTTGAAGACGCTCTTATGATGCTGATTGATAAAAAAATGCAAAATCTTATTGTAGACCTTCGCAGTAATGCAGGTGGTTATTTGGATGCAGCATTGAAAATTACCGACCATTTCCTTCCCAAAGGAAACCTCATTCTTTCAGTAAAAGGATTACACACCAAACAGGAAAAGTTTTTCGCTTCAAATTACGGACTTTTTACCGATGGAAAACTTACAGTTTTAATTGATGAATTTAGCGCTTCAGCCTCTGAAATTCTTGCAGGAGCCATACAAGACAATGATAGAGGAACCATTATCGGAAGGCGCTCTTTTGGTAAAGGATTGGTGCAACGTCCTTTTGATTTTGCCGATGGATCGCAAGTGCGATTAACCGTTTCAAGATACTACACCCCAAGTGGACGCTGTATTCAAAGAGATTACAAAAATGGAACGACTGCTTATTACGATGATCTTTTAAAACGTATTATTGAAGATGACGAAATACTTACAGTAGAAACCGACACCATACCCTTAATAGAGTATCGTACCCAATTAGGACGTATTGTGTATGGCGGTGGCGGAATTACACCCGATATCATTGTTCCGCATGAAAAGAAAAATTTTTCTACAGAATATTATCAAGCGCTTAACCACAGTGCAATTGTTCAGTTTGCATTTAATTATGCCAATCAACACAAAGAGTTACTCATCAAAAAATACCCATCGGCAGAAACATTCATTAAAAAGATGATTGTAACGGATGATATTTATAATGAGTATCTGTATTTTTATGCCCAAAAAAGCAACCGTACAGTTCCTCCTTTAGATGCAATTGAAAAAAACACTCTTTCAACTTGGCTCAAAGCGCTTATTGGTAGAAATCTATATCAGGATGAGGCATTTTATCCCATTATTAATAGTATGGATGAGGTGATAAAGGAGGCATTAATAAAATAAAGGAATAACGTAGATTAGTATTGTAATTTTTGTTTTTTACACTTATATATTCAAAATATGAAAAAACTACTTCCTATAATCCTTTCTATTTCAGTTTTAATCTTTTCTTGCAACGATTCAAACAAAAATAGAAACAAAAGCGCTGTTAAAGAGGATTTGAATTCAGCGATTTCTGTTCCAGTTTTTGATCCTGATTCGGCATTCTTTTTTGTAAAAGCGCAAACCGATTTTGGACCACGCGTTCCGAATACTGAAGCGCATAAAAAATGCGCACAGTTTCTGCAAACCCAATTAGAAAAATATTGCGATAAAGTAACAGTACAACCGTTTAATGCGCTTACCTACGACGGTACAAAAATTAATGGTAAAAACATTATCGGTTCATTTTTTCCGGAAAAAGAAAAGAGAGTTTTATTGGCAGCACACTGGGATTCAAGACCTTTTGCTGACAATGATCCTGACTTTGCCAACAGGGAAAAACCTATTGACGGGGCAAATGACGGCGCCAGCGGTGTGGGTCTATTATTAGAAATTGCCAGACAATTGAAAGAGAAAAGTCCTAATATTGGTGTGGATATTATTTTTTTTGATGCGGAGGATTGGGGAACTAAGAATAGTCAAAATGAAACTGGCGACTGGTGGTGTCTCGGATCACAACATTGGGCAAAAAATCCACACATTACTAATTATAAAGCAGATTTTGGAATTTTGTTAGATATGGTAGGAGCGCCGAATGCAAAGTTTTATCAAGAAGGGTACTCCTTGTATTACGCCGCATCCATTGTAGCAAAAGTATGGAGTACAGCCTATAAGTTAGGATATAAAGAGTATTTTTTAAATGTGGCAAGCAATCCAATTACCGATGACCATTATTATGTAAACAAACTTGCTAAGATTCCTATGATAAACATTATTCATCAAGATCAAACTACCGGTACCGGATTTGTTTCAACCTGGCATACCCTGCAAGACAATATCTCCAATATTGACAAGCATACTTTATACGTAGTGGGAACTACAGTATTGGGAGTGATATACGAAGATTAGTTCATGTAAATGTACATAATTTTAGTTTTCTCTTCCGTGACAATTTTTGTATTTTTTTCCGCTGCCGCAGGGACACGGTTCATTTCTGCCTACCTTTTTTTCAACGCGAACAGGAGCACTTCCTTTTCCGCCCGTTATTTGTCTCCCTCCGATCTCGTTTCTGCCGGTTTGCAATTTTCGCGCTTCACTCTGCGGCAGTTGCGCCTCGCGAACCTGAGTATGCTGCTCTACCGGTAATCCGCCTTTATTCAAAAAAGAAACAATCTCTTCGTTAATCTTTTCCAATAAGGTATCAAAAAGATTAAAAGATTCTAATTTATAGATTAATAACGGATCTTTCTGTTCATAAGAAGCGTTTTGCACCGATTGTTTCAAGTCATCCATTTCGCGCAAATGTTCTTTCCATGCGTTGTCAATTACGGCAAGCGTAATCCCTTTTTCAATTGATAGACCTATCTCTCTTCCTTGTGTTTCGTAGCATTTTTTCAACGGAGCCACTACATTGAGTGTTTTTACGCCATCGGTGATCGGGATAGCGATGTTGGCAAAACGCTCGCCGTTATCCAAATATACCCGTTCAATCACAGGAAATGCCTGCTTACAAAGTATTTGCTGTCTTACTTTGTAGTTTTCAAATACTTTATCATACAACTCATCCACCAATTTATCGGTTCTTTCTTGAAAAAATCTATCTTGTGTAAAAGGTGTTTCGCAACCGAAAGTAGTAATCACATCCGTTTCAAAGCCTTGATAATCTTTTGCATGATAATTTCTTTCCACCACTTTTACACAAACATCGTAAAACATATCTGAAATATCAATTGCCAATTTATCACCAAACAGTGCATTTTTTCTTTTGCGATAGATAGTTTCGCGCTGTTTGTTCATCACATCGTCGTATTCGAGCAATCTTTTACGAATACCGAAGTTATTTTCTTCTACTTTCTTTTGCGCCCGTTCAATAGATTTTGAGATCATACTGTGTTGAATCACTTCGCCCTCTTTCAGCCCGATTCTATCCATAATTTTTGAGATACGCTCGGAACCGAACAACCTCATTAAATCATCTTCCAACGAAACGAAAAATTGGGAACTTCCAGGGTCTCCCTGACGACCGGAACGACCGCGCAACTGTCTGTCCACGCGCCGCGAGTCGTGCCGCTCCGTACCGATAATGGCAAGTCCGCCTTTATCTTTAATGCCGAAACCTAACTTGATGTCCGTACCACGACCCGCCATGTTGGTGGATATAGTTACTGTTCCCGTTTGTCCTGCTTCTGCCACAATATCTGCCTCTTTTTTATGCAGTTTTGCATTCAAAACGTTGTGTCTGATTTTTCTGGCTGTTAAAATTTTGGATAACAATTCTGAAATTTCAACAGAAGTAGTACCGACTAAAACGGGGCGTCCTTCATTATTTAACCGCAGAATTTCATCTACTACGGCGGTATATTTTTCGCGTTTTGTTTTGTACACCAAATCTTCCGAGTCTAAACGTGCAATGGGTCTGTTAGTTGGAATTACTACCACATCTAATTTATAGATATTCCAAAACTCGCCGGCTTCTGTTTCTGCTGTACCGGTCATGCCTGCAAGTTTTTTATACATACGGAAATAGTTTTGCAGGGTAATGGTGGCGTAAGTTTGTGTGGCGGCTTCCACTTTTACATTTTCTTTTGCTTCAATTGCCTGGTGTAATCCGTCAGAATAACGACGCCCCTCCATTATACGACCGGTTTGTTCATCCACAATCTTTATTTTGTTATCAATAATCACATACTCTACATCTTTTTCAAACATGGTGTATGCTTTCAATAATTGATGAACGGTGTGAATACGCTCGGAAGCGATAGAAAAATTTCGGTAAATTTCATTTTTTTTAGTAATTGCATCTTGGGGAGCGAGGTTTAATTTTTCCATTTCGGCAATTTCTGCACCCACGTCAGGAATGATAAACAGTTTTGCCTCTTCGGCGCTTCGGGAAACCAACTCAATTCCTTTTTCCTGAATATCCACCGTATTCTGTTTTTCTTCAATCACAAAATAGAGTTCTTTGTCAATCACAGGCATGAGGCGGTTTTGTTGTTGCATATAGTAGGCTTCGGTGCGCAGAAGCAACTGTTTCATACCCTGTTCGCTCAAGAATTTGATGAGGGCTTTGTTTTTGGGCAACCCCCTATGCGCACGGAGCAGCAAAATAGCGCCATCTTCTTCCGGCTTTGGATCGGGATTTTCTGCCAATAATTGTTTTGCTTTCGTTAAAATTTCGCTTACCAATAATTTTTGAGCATTAAACAAACGCTCAATCATCGGTTTATAAATGTCAAATTCTTGTTGATCTCCGCGCGGAGTGGGACCGGAAATGATCAACGGCGTTCTGGCGTCGTCAATCAACACGGAGTCCACCTCATCCACGATAGCGTAATTGTGGGGACGTTGCACAAGCTCCCCGATATTTCGCGCCATATTATCACGCAGATAGTCGAAACCAAATTCATTGTTGGTTCCGTAGGTAATATCTGCCATATAGGCTTGTCGGCGCTCTTCGGAGTTTGGTTCATGTTTGTCAATACAATCCACCGTTAATCCGTGAAACTCATAGAGAAGTCCCATCCATTCGGCGTCACGTTTTGCGAGGTAGTCGTTTACGGTAACCACGTGTACTCCTTTTCCGGGCAGTGCATTGAGGTACACGGCAAGAGTTGCTACCAACGTTTTTCCTTCTCCTGTGCCCATTTCCGCTATTTTTCCCTGATGCAGAACCGTACCGCCAATAAGTTGCACGTCGTAGTGGCACATATCCCATTTTATCATATTTCCGCCGGCAGACCAGGTACTTGCAAATTTTGCCTTACTGCCGGTAATTTCTACACATTCGCGATATGCGGCAATATTTCTGTCCATGTCGGTGGCAGTAACTTCCACAAATTCATTCTCTTTAAAGCGGCGCGCCGTTTCTTTCATTACGGCAAATGCTTCCGGAAGAATTTCGTTTAAAACATCTTGCGTTTTTTCGTAACTTTTCTTCTCTAAAGTATCAATCTCTTTGTATAATTGTTGTTTTTCTTCGATATCCAAATCGTAGTTTTCATCTAAATATCTTTTAATTTCTGCGATGCGTTCTTCTTCTTCGCGTACTTGGTTATTAATTTTTTCTCGAAACTCTATTGTTTTCTCACGTAATTCATCATGAGAAAGATTGGTGATATTTTTTTCAGCGTGTAACGCTTTTTCGAGATAGGGTTTTAATTCTTTTAAGTCTCTATCTGCTTTTGAGCCAAAAAGTTGTGTTAGAAAATTTGCCATTTAATGATATGTTATTAGATTTATTATTATTTGTGATCTACTCTAAATTCCTAAAGATGCTATTGAAATAACGTTAATTCCATCTGCACGAGTATAACTAATTCCTGTTCCTGTAATAATATTAATTGATTTTGGAGGATTTACTTTTTTTGTGTCAATAACAGAAATAAATTTTTTTAGATTATGTGCCGCCTCTTCAATTTGTCCTATCCCAAGTTTAATTTCAAATGCCATCCAATCTCCATTATGTTTTTGAACAATCGCATCTACTTCAATATTATTAGAATCTCTATAATAAAACACTTTAGCGTCATTTGCTTGTGCATAAACTCTTAGTTCGTGAGTAACAAGCGATTCAAATAAGAATCCAGTAAATTTCAAATCTGAGAGCAAGTAGTTTTTATCTGCTCCTAATGCAGCAACCGATAAGGCTACATCTGTAAAATGTCTTTTGGGAGTTTTTCTCAAAGAAGCCGATGAGCGAATATGTGTATTCCATGCGGGTTGTTCCTCCGTAATCATTAAGCAATTTAATGCATCAAGATATTCATAAACAGTAGGGCGAGAAATATCGTTCTTCTCTTTTTCATGAATATCTTCTGCTATCGTTTTTATTTCTACTATATTAGCTGTATTTCGAGCAATGGATCGCAGTAGATTGCGTACTTTTATCGGATCACGTTTAACATTTGAAACCCTGCTCATATCTACTTCCGCAAGCAAATCAATATATGCTCTGTTCAATTCCATAGCTTGATCCGTTATCATATTAAGTGTTGTAGGAAAACCTCCAATCATAATTTTTTCGATAATATACTCCAATTCAACAGGTTCATCGTAAATATCAATTTTTGATCCGCAAAACAAACTTTCTATACTGATCTTTCCGGAGGAAAAACCCAATTCTTGCCAGGACATAGTTCTCATATTAAGAATAGTAAATCGTCCTGCTCCTGAGTGCATTTTAATATTTTCCTCAGGATTCGCCGATCCTGTTAAAATAAACTGCGCTTTTTGCTGCCTTTCATCAATTTCGTGTCTTATATAGGTCCAAAGTTTGGGTTGAACCTGCCATTCATCAATTAATCTTGGCGTTTTACCAAATAATAACCTTTTGGGATCAATTTTCATAATAACAGATGCCTGATCATCTGTATCCACACTTAAAGTACTTGCTGCAATTTGCTTTGCAGATTCAGTTTTTCCGCATGCTTTTACTCCTCTTATTAGAACGGCGCCGGCTGCATTAAGTTTCGTCTGCAATTCTTTATCAGTGATTCTTTTTATATATTGCATCATGAATAAGTATTATTTATTACATCCTCTATTTTACACTTTTTGAGTGAATCGTTTTACATTTTTTGTTTTTTTTACTTTACACTTTTGGAATTGCAAAAATAATAATTTTAAAACACTAATGCTGCCGCTCCCAAAATAGCCGCATCATTCTCATTTAATTGCGATACCAAAATTGGGATATTGTTTTTATATATAAACAATTTGTGTTTTTCAAACGATTCTCTTGTGGGTTTGAGCAAAATATCTCCGTTTGAGGCTATGCCTCCGGCAAGAAAGATGGCTTGGGGAGAAGAAAAAGTTACCGCGTTGGCAAGCGCAATTCCCAGCCACTCGCCTGTTTTTCGGTAAGTTTCTATTGCCACTTCATTTCCTTGATAAGCGGCATCGGCAATTATTTTTGGGTCAAGTTTATTGAATGGCAGTTTGGCAAGGTCGTTGTCGGGAAATTGTTCTAAAAGTTCTTTACAAGTTTGGGTAATTCCTCTCATGGAGGCATACATTTCCA
Organism: Lentimicrobiaceae bacterium; assembly: GCA_009776395.1. Taxonomy (GTDB): domain Bacteria; phylum Bacteroidota; class Bacteroidia; order Bacteroidales; family WCHB1-69; genus WRNX01. The sequence goes on along the minus strand of WRNX01000004.1, from coordinate 6,336 downwards.
AGCAGCCGCTGTTTCCGCAGTTGCATTTTCTGCCGTTAGGAATTAAAATAGTGTGTCCTAATTCTCCTGCTAATCCGTCTGAGCCGTACAGTAGCTTTCCATCCACGATAATGCCGCCGCCCACGCCGGTGCCGAGCGTAAACATCACAATATTCTTCATCCCTTTTGCACCGCCGTAAATCATTTCTCCGTATGCTGCCGCATTGGCATCGTTGGTAACTACTACAGGAATATGCAGTTGTTCTTCAATCATTGATTTGAGGGGAATTTTTCCTCTGAATTTCAAATTTTGGGCGTCATCAATGGTTCCGTCATAATAATTTCCGCACGGGGCACCAATGCCTATCCCTTTTATTAAATGAGTATCTTTTATCCCATTAAAATAGAGTAGTTTTTGAATAAGAATCACAATATCGTTCACAAATTTTTGAGCATCATTATATTCCGCAGTTTTCAAATGATAACTTTCAATGACGTAGCCCAATTGGTTTACCAATCCAATATCGGTATTAGTTCCGCCGATGTCAATGCCAATAGAAAAATTAAGGATACTCAATTATTGTTTTAATTATTATATTTAAAGGTTATTGCAAAATAGTTTGCTTCTGGGAAAATCAGTTATTGATTTTTTTTAATGATAATCACAAATTTTGATTTATTTATCTTTACATAGTCATCTACTTACTATTTCCCCCAAACTTTTTTGGTTTGAATGCTTTGTTAATGAGCGGTGTAACGGCGTTCATTAATAAAATAGCAAAAGAGACACCTTCGGGATACGCACCGAAAGTTCTAATTACGATGGTTAAGATACCGCAACCACACCCAAAAACAATCATACCCCACGGAGAAGAGGGGGAGGTTACCATATCGGTTGCCATAAAACATGCGCCCAGTATCAATCCACCGGTAACAATATGAAAGAATGGATTGGCATAACATTCCGGCTTGTGCAAATATAATATACCTGCCAGTAAAAACGAAGACAAAATAAATGAAACCGGAATATGCCACGTGATTACTTTTCTAAAAATGAGAAATAGCGCTCCAACGATCAGGGCAATCACTGAAATTTCCCCGAAAGATCCACCCATCTGACCAAAAAGCATCTGCACATAATTGGGCATCTTTTCCATTAATTGCCCAATAGATTCACCATTTATTCCTCCTTCTTTTAAAATTCCCAGCGGGGTTGGACCGGTAACCGCGTCTGTGCCAAACGCCCATACCGGTGTGGGCAGGGGCCAGGTAGTCATCTCTACAGGGCGGGAAATCAACAAAAATACACGTCCAACTAAGGCGGGATTAAACGGATTTTTCCCCAATCCGCCAAATGCCATTTTTCCAATAGCAATGGCTACAAACGCACCCACTACTACCCAAGGCAAGGGAAGATTAGAAGGAAGATTGAATGCTAATAACAATCCTGTTATTACTGCTGAACCATTACAAAGAGAACTTTTTTCTTTAAGTAGAAACTTTTGAATGAGATATTCAAAAAGTAAACAACTGCAAATGGAAACTACGGTTATTAAAATTGCCGGAAGTCCAAAGTAATAAATGGAAACTAACAGAGCAGGCAGTAACGCTATAACTACTGCCCACATAATTTTTTTTACAGATTCGTTGCTGTGAACATGCGGTGAACCTGAAACAAATAATTGGTTATTCATATATTATGTTAATGTTTATATAATAATGATTTTTGTTTTGAACAATCGGTGGCGAAAATATCATTTTTTGCTAAAAAAAGAGAATAAAGCAGGCAAAATGTAAAAATTATTTTGCAAATAAACATACTCTATTTTGAATTAGGCTATAGCCCATAACAAATACTGTTTGCGAAAATATTTTTTTTTAAAGTTTTTAGTTTTACAGGTAGAACCTGTATACCTAAAATCATGTTAATCAAGGTTAAGACAAAAATGGACGCTGCCGAAACAACGCCCATTTTTCAATTTATTTACTTATTTTTTAACTATTTTATGAACAAATTTTTCTCCTGTAATGCTTTCAATAACAACAAAATAAACGCCGCTATTGAAGTTGCTTGTATTTATTGATTTCCCGTTAAATACTGCATCTTTTACTTTTTGACCGACTATATTTGTTATTTCAACGTTTTTCACTATATTTGGATTTCTGATATTTATTTCATTGGTGAAAGGGTTGGGATATAATGCAAAGCCAGAAGATACGCCGAATTTTTCTATCCCCAAACTGCTAAAGTTTGCTGTTAATGTTATATCTCTGGTTATATTGAATTTGTATTCTGCCTCATCTGAGACTATTTCACCCTCTTCATCTGTCCAATTATCAAATTGATAATCTGCTTCAGAAATTGCAACAACTGTAACTTCTTCATTGTAAGCAAAATCTCCTTCGCCCTCAACTGTTCCAAAATCGTCATTGTTAACTAACAAAGTAACGGTATATTTTTTCAGTTCAAAAAATGCCTTTAAAGTTAAATTTTCGGTTGCAATAAATGTATGTGTATCAGTTGTTGCAAACAATTCTTCTTCCTCTTCGGTTATTTTTATCCACTCTTTAAACTCCCAGCCTGTATTTTCTATTGCTTCAATGGTAACTTCTTCTCCGGGCTCATAGACACCTTCACCGGAAATAGAAACTTCACCGCCTTCAATAGGGTAAGCCTCTACGGTAATGGTATAAAATATCTGATACATGCAATATTCATCCGATTCGCCTGAAATTCCATCTGTTAAAGAGAAGGCTCTGACTGTATAACAACCTTCGTTGAATTCGGTTACAATGCTCTGTCCAAAAATCAGATAATCATTTATTTTATTTTCGTTTAAATAAACATTATAGCCCAAAATATCAGGTGTTCTTGCGTTTGAATTGGCTTCTGCGGCGATATTTCCTATGATGCACCAGTTTCTTTGGAATGAACTGCCAGTTTCGTCTGAAAGCAATTGCCATGTGGCTCCGCCATCTTCAGAATATAAATCTCCTTTTCCAGCGACAACTCTGCCTGCTTCATCGGCTCCGAGCGGGAGTTCGTTAGTATCATGCGCAATGACCTCAATACCAATTTTTAAGTTATCATTTACTGAACTGAGCAAAAACGGCTCGCTTAAACTGAACGTGTTCCATGAATTTGGAGTGAACTCAGTAATATCTTGACTTATGACTCTTGTACCATCAGCAAACACTGCAAGTTTTAATGCAGTAGGAACAATCGGCGAAGCAATGTTTTGATTAATATATGATGAAATTGAAACTAAGTTTAACCCATCATAAATTGCCAATTCTTCTGCATCAAAACTTTGAACGGCAATAAAACTGTTTCCTTCATTTCCAAATGAATATCTGATTGGCGATTGTTGATATGTAATGCCATAAACATTTTCTGGATTTTGCCATGCAAGTTCCAATTGCTGACCGTTTACTTTGTGTATAATGCCGGATGGAACCGCACTTCCTGCCGGAGTTTCTGTCAAAACTGCAAAATTGTCAAAGTAATACCATTTATTATTACTTGAATAATTTATTCCTTCAACTCTAATACGAACATTTATCAGTTCTCCCGCAGCTACTTCTGAAATGTCTAAAAGTTCTGTTTTCCAGTCGATTAATTGCTGAAATGTGTATTCGCTGACATTTGTCCAAGTAGTTCCGTCTGTTGAAACATCAACATATAAATTGTCAAGCGTAAGATTATTGTCCACGTAATAGTGCGCTATAACCATATAAGTTACATATACTTTTTCGGCTTCTGTAGCGTCTAATGGTTTTGATATTAAAGAGGCAGAGAAGGGCGAACTTTGAGAATTATTTACTTCCAAACGCACTCCTCCCGACAAACCTTCAACTCCTGCATTGGAAAAAGCAGCCCAACTGCTTCCTGTTCCTGTGGCAGTCCAATAATTTGTCTGCAAACTGTTTGAATCAAAGTTGTCAATAAATGGCAGTTGGTATGTATCAACAATAACAGCTTCAACGGGGTCTGTAATTTTAGACAGGTCATTTTCATAAACAGCCTGAATTGCATACTTTACATATCCGGCATCGACATTCAGGTCTGTATATGTTAAAAGGTCAGCATCAACTGTTGCTATTATTACGTTATCGCGATAAATGGAATATTCGACTAAATCTTCCGTCCACGTTTCGGGCGCTTCCCATGTCAGTACAACGTTGTTTCTTTCTTCGCGAGAAACCGATGCCGACAAATTTTTTGGAAAAGGAACAACTACAATTGGAGCTCCCAATTTCAACACTAACGCCCGATTTTGCACCAAAATAGTTATTGACAATCCATCGGGAGAAATGGCATTTATTGCATAAGAATTAAATGAAGTCGGATCGAATGCAGTTTGTATTGCTGGCATAAAAATTACATCGGAAGCATACATTAGCCTGAAATCATTGAAATCCATATAGCCAAGGTCATTGCTCCAAACAAAACCTTTGTTGGCATTGAAGTCATTTTGCCATGTGCCTATTACCATACCGTCATTGCTGATTGAATTTACATGTAGGTCAATTGCGCTTGGAATAACTGTATATACATCATTTTCGATGTCGTAAATTCCCGCTGTTTGATTATGTCTGAATCCTGCATATTTACCGTTTTGGCTCATGCATATAAATTCGCTGTAATCACCGGGTAGTCCATATCCAAAAATGGTATATTCCTCTTTGGATGTCCACATAATACCTGTTCTTGCGGATCCTCCAATGTTTGTCCATCCAGCGGCAATGCTTCCATCACCTGAAATTACCGTAATTGCCGAGCCTTGAGTAACATTTGACGGTTCTGCCCATACTTCGCCTGTCCACGTTTCTGTGGTTTCATCATAAGTCCACGAATAAGGGTGAACATGATTGTTACCGCCGACGTATGTTTGGCAAAATCCGGCAATTGTGTTTCCGTCATCTGTAACGCAAGACGCCGCCGAGCCGCCTGTTAGAGAAGCGGGCGGAGCGCCTGCTGCAAGACCAAGTCCTAATCCTGTCCATACGCCGTTTTCCCAAAACCCGGCGCTTCTAATTGGTTCTCCTTCAAAAAGGAGTTCGGGGTCGGCAAAATCGCCTACTACGCGGTTGTTGTCAGTAACGCCGTATGCCTCGCTTAAACGGGTATCGGCAAAAGAGCCTCCTGTAAGCGTAATCACGTTTCCGGAAGTTACGTCCCATGTAAATGCTTCTCGCAATGCTGTAGCGGCTTGTCCAGCCACATAATTTCCATTATTGGAGATTGCTCTTACTACTTGAATGTTGGTCGTGGTAGGACCGTAAAGCGTGTTTTGACAGTCAACTTTAAAAGCCAAAACAAGCATAATGTTTAAAAAAATTAGTTCTTTCTTCATCGTTTTGTAAATTAATTAATTATTATAAATTTTTACAAAAATATAAAAATTATTAATTCAAAAACAGTAATTGTCTTTTATTCTAGTAACAAATCCTGTTAGATTTTCTGAAAAAAGTTTATAAGCCTTGTAATCATTATATCCTTTATCGAAAACATAAATAATATTTTGAGATAACCTCGTTCGTCAAGGTTTGTAGTGCAGTGGTTCGGCGGCTATTCCATCACCGCCGTTCTATTTTGGCAGGTTCAACCTGCCATTTACATCCATCAACTTGAAAAGTTAGCAGGTAGAACCTGTATAGATAACTTGACGGCGATAGAATCGCCGCCAAACGACAGCGTTACAGCCTTAGGCGAAGGGGGGAAATTCAAGTACAAAAAACGAAAAGCGACGTTTTCACGCCGCCTTAGATGTTTTCACAACGGAATAATTTTTTTTTACTCTTTACATAATGCCTTTTTTTTAATTTTGCGGGGTAATTTTAATAGTATTGATATGAAAAAAATATTAAGATTAGATTTAGTAATTAACATTATAACAGTTGATTGAAACAGAAAATCCCACGGAGTACGCGGGATTAAAGTGCAAAGGCACTTCGGCTTATAGCCTTGTTGTGAATTGCGCTGCAAAAGTAAATAAAAAACAATATTAAACAAAAAAATAGTAATCATGGCAAAAATTTTAGGTTTAGACTTAGGTACAAATTCTACAGGTTGGGCTATCAGAGAAACTGATGAAGATTTTCGTAAAGAATATTACGAATTATTCCAAAGAGAAAAATTGGAAAAACTTGACAAAGACTCATCTATTCTTGATAATGAAATCATTGATAATGGTGTAATCATTTTTCAAAAAGGTGTTGGCAACGGTAANTCCGGTGANTATTCTTTAGCGGCAGAACGACGAACAAATCGGAGTAAACGTAGATTATACAATGCTAAACGATACAGAAAATGGGAATTGTTAAAAATCCTGATTGAAAATGGTATGTGTCCAT
>WRNX01000003.1 GCA_009776395.1 Lentimicrobiaceae bacterium | reverse complement strand
CACAGAGAGTTTCCCGATTTGGTGCCCTATTTCGGCACTCCCAAATTGGGACGCGCAATCATTTACGGTACGGTGTATGCCATCAGTTCGGGCACTTCGCATTCGGCACAGTATGCCATGGCTGCCATCTTAAAAGCCTGCAACGAAAATACTTACAATTATTTAGACGATGTAAAAATTTACGCCGAAAAAGCAAACATCATGAAACGGATGTTTTTAGAAAACGGTTTTCAATTGGTGTATGACAAAGATGAAGATTTACCCCTTGCCGATGGTTTTTACTTCACTATATCTTATCCCGGATTAAGTGGGGAAGAATTGTTGAAAGAGTTTCTTTATTACGGTATTAGTGCAATCTCTTTGGCAATTACGGGCAGTGAGCGCACGGAGGGATTGCGTGCCTGTACTTCGCTTATCAAAATGGAACAAATGCCGATATTGGAAGAAAGATTGAAATGTTTTAGAGAAAATCATTAATAGAAATCTTTTTTTTTAATAACTGTCTAACTTTTTGAAACATTTTTTTATTTAATATAAATAAACGTAACCATTATTTAATACTGGAACATAATCAATCCCCTGTGGGCATCTCGCCCGTATCTATATCGCGCATCTGCTCTCGCTGCTGTTTGTAGTTGTTAAGTCTGTAAGTTAAAGTTAAGTTCATTTGAAACGCACTGCGCCAACGGGTACTCGTGGAATAATAACCGCTTAACTTTTTGGTGTAATCGTAAGATTCAACAACAGTTTTAAGTTTAGGGATTAAATCACGAATATTTAAACTTACCGACATCGTGTTTTTTAAGAAAGATTTTTTTATTCCAAAGTTGAGCGAATATTGGGCATTGCGTCTTCCTTGCCCAACGCCGCCGCCGCCCCAACCCATACTTCCCGTAGTTATAGAACGGGAACGAAAACGAAAATTGAGTTGAATATCCCAATTTTTTGGTAATGTAAAAGTTTGATTTAATCGAAATCCATACGCCCAATCATCAGATAAGTTTGGGTCAATCAAGTCATTACTGTTAATTTTTACATAATAACAATCTCCACTGAAGTTTACACGCCAAAACCCCCAAAATCGTTGCCCATAAACCAATTCCAATCCAATACTTTGACTTTTGTTCAAATTTTGCGAGGAAGTTAAAGTATAGGTAAATGTATCCAATCCCAAATAGTTATCCTCAATAGGCAAGGTATAAGTATCGCCATCAATGAGCGTATAGTAAATCAATCCATCTTTAATATATGCCTGCCGCATTTCTGTATAGCGTGTAATTAAGTCCGTGCGCTGCCGGTAAAAAACAGTAGCATTAAAAGATGAATTTTTGATATTCATAGAATAACCCAATTCTAAATTATTGGCAAACTCCGGACCGAGATCAGGATTTCCCATACGCAAGTTTTGTTTGTCGGAAACATCTACAAAAGGATTCAAATTCCAAAATCTGGGACGGGTAACTCTTCGTGAAAAACTTAATTGCAAAGAATGATAGTTATTGATATCATATCGTATATGAGCGGTAGGGTAGAGAATATTTTTCAGTTTTAAATAATTTTTAGGATAGGTCTTTGATTCTCCTTCGGCGGGAAAAAGTTCCGACCACGTGTTTGCAAATTCCCCTCTTAATCCAACCTGCACTTTTAACACTTTCCAAAAAGAATTGGAATAGATAAAATAGGCGGCATTGATTAACTCCTGATACAAAAAGTTGTTTCTTTGCTGTTTGCTTTCCGTAGTATCCGAGTAGGTGTTTCCATAAAACAAACGATAATCTTGCCAAATAGAGCGGTACGAAAACTTATATCCGGTTTCAATGCGTCCGCCGTTTCCTACTGGCGTAATAAAATCAACCTGTGCCGTAGCCGTTCGGTTGCGCATGTCGGTATTCGTTTTTTGAAAATAGTTGGGCAACGTATCCGGTAACGTAAACCGCTGTAAATATTGACTTGATGAATTTCCTATAATTTCGGTATAATAAAGATCGGAGGTTAATTCCATTCCTTGTTTGTCAAATGTTTTTTTATAACTGATATTTCCTGAAAAATTATTACCAAAACGTTTATCTGCGCCATCTTGTTGATAGGTATTAAACAGTTGTTTTTCATTAAAGATCCATCGGGAATTTTCTGCTGATAAATTGCTGGTATCTTTATTATCAAATCTGTTATATCCAAAAGCGAAAGAGAGCGTATTTTGTTTGTTGATAGTATAATCCAAACCTGCTCTCACATTATTTCCAAAAAATTGTGAATTATTTCCATTGTTTTGCCACAAATATGTTGAGTCGGCGGGTGTTTCTTCATTTTTTTGAAACCATGAGGTACGGTCTAATTCGCCTGCGCTGCGTCTTTGTCCGCTACGAAAATTGTAGTTTAAAAACATATTCACTTTATGATAGGTGTAGTTCAGGTTTGCGGACAGATTACCGCCATCCAAATAGAAATTTTCTTTAAAAATAGAGGTCGCTAATCCGCCTTGGAAATAGGCGTTAAAACCGGGTTGTTTTTTCTTTTTAAGGATTACATTAATAATTCCGCCCATTCCGTCGGGGTCAAGTCTTGCCGATGGGTTGGTAATTACCTCCACGCTTTCAATTTCTGAGGCGGGAATCTGGTCTAATTCTAAGTTGGTAGGTCTGCCGTCAATTAAGATGGTAACGTTTCCTGTTCCGCGAAGGGAAACATTTCCTTCAATATCTACATCAACCGAGGGGATTTCGGAAAGGGCTTGCACTGCGGTGGCGCCCTCCGTAATGATACTGTTTTCAAGATTATAAACTTTTTTGTCCAAATTCTGTTGCAGCATCTCTTTTTGTGCGGTAACTTCAACAGATTTAAGCATTTGAGTGCGTTGGGTAACGGCAAACTGGCGCATCATAAAGCGTGGATTGGTCTGCGACAAAGTAAACTCGGAAGTAAAATGTTTACTGTAGCCCATGGCATTTACTTGTGCAATATAGGTTCCCCAGGGAATATCAATAATCACGATTCTGCCGTTTTCGTCAGAAAAACCGCCGGTAACCGTAGTAGAATCTGTTGCATTCATCACATAAACAGTGGCGTACTGAATAGGCTCTTTGTTTTCATCTACAATTGTACCCACTACTGCACCTTGTGAGCCGAGATCGGGCATTTGTCCGCCCTGTCCGCCGCCGGGTCGTTGTTGGGCAAAAGAATGGAAAATGGAGAATGGAAAATGGAGAATGAGTAAAATGTAAATGAATAATAGTTTTGGGTTGGATGTCATAAATATCAAAATAAAAAAAAATTGCACCTTTGACTGTAAATTTTTGGGGGAGTTTAAAGAATGGATAATAATTATTTTTGTTCTCTTAAAGAAAGTTTGCGAGTATTTTTAACTAATTATTCATTATCATCATGTATTATAATTCTTTACTAGAAATGCAATTTGCGTGGAATGTTACCTTTCCATAAAACTAATCACTTTGTACACCAACACAGCTGCCAGCACATCCGATATTTTATTCTCTTTTTGAGGGCAAAGCTCTACAACATCAAAACCTACTACTTTTTTCGATTTGAAAAGGAGTTCTAAAAACTCAAGCGTTTCGTACCACAGCAAACCACCCGGCAGGGGGGTGCCTGTTGCGGGCACAATACTGGGGTCGAAACCGTCTAAATCAATAGTCAGATATACATTTTCAGTAAGTTGTTCAATTGCTTTTTTCATCCATTTGGTTTTTCCACAAATTTCGTGTGCATAGAAAATATTTTCAGGAATGATGTTTTGTTTTTCTTCCATGCACACATTTCTAATTCCCACTTGCACTACCTTTGCCACTTCTTGAGCGCGGCGCATTACGCAGGCGTGGTTGTATATTGAGCCATTATATGTGTCTCGCAAGTCGGCGTGAGCATCAATTTGCAAAACAGACAGATTGGGATATTTTTCGGCAAATGCTTGAATAGCCCCGATAGAGATAGCGTGTTCGCCGCCTATCAAACCTACGGCTTTGTTTTGTTGTAAAAAAAAATTTACTCTGTCTTTTACTTCTGCTACCATAATTTCGGGGGAACCAAAGGAATAATCCGAAGTATCTGTATAAATTCCTGATTTGTACGCTTCTAATTCGGTCTGAATGTCGTAGAGTTCAATTGAATCGGAAGCATCAATAATTGCCTGCGGACCTTTGTCAGCGCCTTTCTGAAAGGTGCTCGTGCCGTCATAAGGCACTGGAAGTAATACATATTTTGCGTTTTTTATGTTTGCAAATTCTGACGGCATATCTAAAAAATATTCCATAAACGGTTGTAATTGTTCATAATAGTGATTAACGTTGAATGATTAATCGTAACTCGTAACTCAATTCGGCGGCAAAGATACAAAATGAAAAGACGTTTGTCAAGAGACAAGTGATTTTTTTTTAATCCAAAATAATAAATCATTACAATCGTTATTAAGAAGGTCTAAATAATTTGGAATAATTGTGCGAAAAATACTTTTTTTTCTTTTTTTCTTTTTCTTTATGATAAATTTTTCTTTTCCGCAAACGGGAGGTAGTTATGTTTATCATTTTATGGATTACAAGTTTTCGGCGCGGCTTGCGGCGTTGGGTGGAGGATTAATTGCAGTGCACGACAATGACCCCTCGCTCATTATGTACAACCCCTCTTTGATTGCGCCAAGATTTAGCAGTTCGTTGTCGGTAAATGCTTCAGATTATTTTACGCATACGGGTTATGTTTCTGCCATCTATGCGCAAACTTTCAATAAAGTGGGCAGTTTTGCCGCCGAGATGCGCTATATGGGTTACGGAACTTTTATTTATACAGATGAAATGGGGTATGAACAGGGAACATTTTCCTGTAATGATTTTGGACTTACTTTAGGTTGGGGACGTCCGTTAGACAGCGCCTTTTCCATTGGCGCAAACCTTAAATTGATGTGTAGCGGCTACGAATCTTACTCCTCTTTTGGCTTGGCAGTAGATGTTGCAGGAAGTTATTACAATGAAAAACACAATATTGCTTTAGCATTGTTGGCAAAAAATATTGGAGGTGAGTTAAAACCTTTTGTTGACGGAAACCACAAATGGGCGCCTTTTGATATTCAATTCGCTTTTTCGCAGCGGCTTAAATTTATCCCCATACGTTATCATATATCTTTACACACTCTTTATAAATGGAAAATGGGATATGTGGGAGAGAACGACCCGCTGTTGGAAATTGACGCCATGAGTGGTGAGTATAAATATCCCTCAAAATTTAATCAAGGGGTAAATAACTTTTTCCGGCATATTAATTTTGGATTGGAGATCATTCCCATACAATATCTTTCCCTTTTTGTAAGTTTTAACTACAACCAAAACAGAGAGATGTATATTGTTCAAAAAAAGAGTATGGCAGGTTTTGCGTATGGATTTTTAATAGATATTAAATCCATTCAATTTGGTTTTTCGCGTTCTCATTATGCCGTAGGCGCTGTTCCCAATTATTTTACTTTTTCTTTGAATCTTAATGAGTTATCAAAGATTTCAAAAGATAAAAAACAGAAGAAATTGGAGCGAGTTACAAGTTACAAGTTTTGAGTCAAGAGTTATAATTATCTTGATCACGAACCATTCATTCCTCACCTTTTATCAATCTGCGATAAACTAAATCCAACCATCCCTGCAGACATTCCGGTAAGGATGAGTAAATATTTACCAATTTGCATAAAAGTAGCGCCTTTCAACATCACATCCTTAATAGCAATGATAAACCATTTGGCAGGAAAAATATCAGCTAACCACTGAAAAAAGAGCGGCATGTTGTCTAATGGAAACAAAAATCCCGAAAGCAGAACAGTCGGCAAAAATAATCCCATCATGGTAACCATCATGGCATCTAATTGGGTTTTGGATACTGCTGAAATTAGCAATCCAAAAGAAGCAGAAGTAAACATGAAAACAATACATAGTAGTAGTAATAATCCAATACTTCCTTTTATGGGCATGTGAAAAACAAATACGCTGATAAGCAAAATAAAAACAGTACTGATTAAAGAAAGAAACATATATGGAATAACTTTTCCAATTGCAATATTTATTTTTTTTACCGTAGTAATCAACATCATATTCATGGTGTTAGTCTCTTTTTCTCGGGCTAACGTAATGGAAGACATGAGCGCCGTGATAATTATCATGATAAGCGTAATAATACCCGGAACAAACATATACACACTGTTTAACTCCGGATTGTATTGCATGGTGGTAACAATAGACATGGGATTTTCAGCAGCATTGTTGTTAAGATTGTATTCGGTAATATAATCATTAAAAATGGTTCTCAAATAGTTGTTTAATATGGATGCAATATTTATATCGGATACATCATTAATAATTTGAATGTTGGCAACACGTTCTACCGCTAAAGATTCTTCAAAACGCGGCGGAATTATCATTGCTATTTTAATTTGCTTGTTTTTGAAATCGTGGTCAATTTCAGTTTCGTTATCTAAAAAACTCACTACCTGAAAGTAACCCGAAGCTGTAATATTTTCAATTAACTGTTTAGATTCAGTATCTTTGGACTGGTCAAGGATAGAAATTTTGGCATTTCTAATTTCGGTACTTATTGTAAATCCGAAAAGCAAAATGAGCGCAATGGGCATAGCCAGCACAAGAAATAATGACACGCGGTCGCGCCCGATATGGATAAACTCTTTTTGTAGAATTGACAGAAATGCTTTCATAATTATCTACTTACAAATTTACCAAAAAGATCGTCAATTGTATTTACTCCCATTTTTTCTTTCAATTCTGTTGGCGATCCGATAAGTTTCAATTCCCCTTCAGCCATGATAGAAATTCGTTCACAATATTCGGCTTCATCCATATAATGTGTGGTAACAAAAATGGTTACTCCCGTTGCAGCGGTTTTATAAATGAGTCCCCAAAACTCTCTACGTACAATAGGGTCAACGCCGCTGGTGGGTTCATCTAAAAAAACAATTTTCGGTTGATGCAGCAATGCTGTAGCAAATGCCAACCGTTGCTTCCAACCCAAAGGTATAGAACGCACAAGGTCATTAACAAAATTATTCATATTCAGTTCATCTAAACTGTTTTGAATGCGTTCCTTCAATATTTTTTTATCAATTTTGTAGATGGTGCCAAAGAGTTGCATATTTTCAAACACGGTTAAATCATCATACAAAGAAAATCTTTGACTCATATATCCAATGCTCTTTTTTATTAATTTGGATTGCGTTGCCAAATCGTATCCTGAAATATTTGCAGTTCCCGAGGTAGGCAAAAGTAACCCGCACATCATCTTCATTGCGGTAGTTTTACCTGCTCCGTTGGCACCGAGAAAACCAAAAATCTCTCCTTTTTTAACAGAAAAAGATATATTGTTTACCGCAGTAAAAGATCCAAATTTTTTTGTAAGATTTTCAACGATAATGGTGTACATAAAAAATTACGGGATATCTTTCATTACATTTAACATTAACTTTTCCGCTTCTTTTGCATTATCCGCCTCCGCATAAATGCGTATGATTGGCTCGGTATTAGAAGGACGTAAATGCACCCATCCATTCTCAAAATTTATCTTTACTCCATCCATAGTATTAGGATGATAATCGGCATATTTTTGTACCACTTTTTGCAATAATTCTTGAACATGAATACCTTTATTAAGTTCTATTTTATGTTTTAAAATGACATATTTAGGATATAATTCTTTAATTTCTGAGCATTTAAGTTTTGTTTTTGCCATAAAAGATAAAAACAGCGCAATCCCAACAAGCGCGTCCCGTCCATAGTGTAGTTCGGGCAAAATAACGCCGCCGTTTCCTTCTCCGCCAATGATGGCGTTGGTATCTTTCATTTTTTCTACCACATTCACTTCGCCTACGGCAGCTGCAAAACAGGTAACGCCATGTTTTTCACTTACATCTTGTAATGCTTTGGAAGAGGAGAGGTTGGAAACGGTGTTTCCTTTTTTATTACTTAACACATAATCGGCAACGGCAACCAGGGTATATTCTTCACCAAACATTTCACCGTTTTCCATTACTATTGCCAATCTGTCCACATCGGGGTCAACAACGAAACCGACATCATACCATTTTTCAGATGCCGCATTTTTCATTACGGATGAAATTTTGTGTAGATGTTCGGGCAACGGTTCAGGGTTGTGTGGGAAAATTCCGGTAGGCTCCCCATATAACGCTTGGTAGTTTGTTACACCTAATTTCTTAAGCAACATAGGAATAGCAATTCCTCCGGTAGAGTTTACCGCATCAAATATTACCGAAAAATTGGCATTCTGTATGGCGTTAACATCCACCAAATCCAATTTTAAAATTTCATGAATATGATCTTCAATGGCATGTTCATATTTTGTAAGAGTTCCTAATTGTTCCGCAGCGGCATAACTAAATTTTTCTTTTTCAGCTATTTCTAACAGTCGTTTTCCTTCTTCAGCAGAAATAAACTCGCCTTTTTCGTTCAACAATTTCAAAGCGTTCCATTCCATTGGATTGTGGCTGGCAGTGATAATAATACCGCCATCTGCCTGATGTTTCACTACTGCCATCTCTACGGTGGGCGTAGTGGAAAGCCCAATATCAATTACATCCACCCCCATACTTTGTAACGTAATACAAACCAACGAATTGATTATTTCGCCCGAAATACGCGCATCACGTCCCACGAGAATTTTAAAATTTAAACTTTTAGATAAACTAACCCGACTTGCTTCGCAAGTCTCCCTTTCAAAATTTAAAGAGAATGTTCCTCTTTCTTCTTTCATCATTGTAACAAAGGCAGAAGTGAACTTTACTACATCAATAGGGGTAAGATTATCGCCAATAGCGCCGCCAATTGTACCACGAATTCCGGAAATAGATTTTATAAGCGCCATATTCATTTTTTGATTCCACAAAAAAACAAAAAAAAATGATTTTTCCCCTTGACAAACGAAATTTTTGAATGTATATTTGCAGTACAATTAAAATAAATTTTCCATGCTTACCCATCTCACCAATTTTTTCTACCCCAGATTATGCGTTTCTTGCGGCACCGTTTTGTTGCAGCAAGAACAATTTTTTTGCTTGCATTGCCTGCATAATTTTCCCGAAACTCAATACCACGAATTTGATGAATCGCCGTTAACCAAACTTTTTCTGGGGCGCGTTGCAGTAGAGAATGTAGGGTCGTTTATGTTTTATAAAAAAGGAAATCAGGTGCAAAAAATTTTGCATCATTTAAAATACAATGGCGGAAAAGAGGTGGGCGATTTTTTGGGAAATATTTATGGAAAACAACTCATTCAATGTAAAAAATGGAAAACAATAGATCTCATTATTCCCATCCCGCTACATCCAAAAAAAGAGAAAAAAAGAGGATACAACCAAAGTGAATGGATAGCAAAAGGATTGAGTTCGGGGATGCAAATTCCTTATCACACAAATTTGTTGATTCGATCGGAATTTACTGAAACACAAACCAAAAAAAACCGTTTTCACCGTTGGGAAAATGTAAAAGAAGTTTTTCAGCTCACCGATCCAAAAGCATTTAACAACAAGCATGTTTTATTATGCGACGATGTATTGACCACCGGCGCCACTTTGGAAGCAGCCATTCAAAAAATAACGACAAATTCTTCCGTAAAGGTCAGTATAGCAACATTAGCAACCGCACAATAAAAAAATTAAATTAAAATATATTTTTGCCGCCAATTTTTTTAAAAAACCTTACACACTTAAAAATACTGATACAAACATGAGTAAAAACCTGATTATTGTTGAGTCGCCTGCAAAGGCAAAAACCATTCAAAAGTTTATCGGAAAAGAGTTTGAGGTCATTTCAAGTAAAGGACACGTGCGAGACCTTCCCGAAAAAGATTTGGGAATTAGTGTTCATAAGAATTTTGAACCTCATTATGAAATTATGCCGGATAAAAAGAAATTGATAACCGACATCAAAAAGATGGCAACAGGAGCCAAAGAGGTATTGTTAGCCACCGACGACGACCGCGAGGGCGAAGCCATTTCTTGGCATCTGATAGAAGCCGCAAAAATTCCCGAAGAAAAAACAAAACGTATTGTATTCCACGAAATTACAAAACAAGCCATAGAACATGCTATTGCTCATCCGCGCAAATTAGATATAGATTTGGTAAATGCACAGCAAGCCCGTAGAATTTTAGACCGTTTGGTAGGATTCGAACTCTCGCCCGTGCTTTGGCGAAAAGTGAAACCCCAACTTTCTGCCGGGCGCGTGCAGTCGGTTGCCGTAAAATTGGTAGTGGAAAGAGAACGGGAAATCAATCGCTTTCAATCCAATTCAAATTTTAAAATCGTAGGTAATTTTCAATCAGAACAAAATAAAAAAAATGAACTTACCGGTGAATTAAACAAAAGATTTGAAAACAGAGAAGATGCACGCGTATTTTTGGAAGATTGTAAAAGCGCAACATTCACAGTAGCGTCTGTGGAAAAAAATCCGGGTAAAAAATCGCCTGCGCCTCCATTCACTACCTCTACATTACAACAGGAAGCGGCAAGAAAATTAGGTTTTTCGGTTACTAAAACGATGGTTGTGGCACAACAACTTTATGAAGCCGGTTATATTACCTATATGCGTACCGATTCGGTTAATCTTTCCAATTTGGCGTTGGCTTCGGCAAAACAGGAAGTGGAAAAACTGTATGGTACCGAATATTCAAAAACGCGAAAATATGTTACAAAAACCCGCGGCGCACAGGAAGCGCACGAAGCTATTCGTCCCACTGTTTTAGAAAACCAAACGATTCC
The DNA here is from genome assembly GCA_009776395.1 of Lentimicrobiaceae bacterium. Lineage (GTDB taxonomy): Bacteria > Bacteroidota > Bacteroidia > Bacteroidales > WCHB1-69 > WRNX01. Next base: position 19,237 of record WRNX01000003.1, on the reverse strand, counting down.
CGGCGATACTTTTGCCAAACGTTTGTATGAATTGATTTGGAAAAGAACGATTGCCTCGCAAATGAGCGATGCCATTACCGAAAAAACAGTCATCAATATCCCCATCTCTAATCGTGAAGAAAAATTTGTAGCAACCGGCGAAATAATCCTTTTTCAAGGTTTCTTAAAAGTTTATTTTGAATCGAACGATGAAGAACCTGATGAGAATGTAGGCGTTATTTCCCCCGTTACACAAGGCGAAAAACTACGCTATATGCAGATTATGGCTTCTCAAAAATATGCCCAACCCCCATTACGATTTAACGAAGCCGGAATTGTGAAAAAATTGGAAGAGTTAGGTATCGGAAGACCATCTACCTACGCGCCAACAATTTCTACCATCCAAAAAAGAGAATATGTAGTAAAAGAAAATAGATTGGGTAAAGAACGCAGTTGCACCCAACTTACGCTTACCCATAACGAAATAAAGGAAACCACTTTCAAAGAGAAATATGGCGCAGAAAAAGAGAAATTATTCCCTACTGACATCGGAATTATAGTGAACGAATATTTGCAAAATAACTTTGAAGCCATTATGGATTACGGTTTTACAGCACAAGTGGAAAAAGAGTTTGACGATATTGCTGAAGGTGAGGTAGAATGGAAAAAAATGTTACACCAATTTTATCAAGGATTTCATCAATCTATTGAAACGGCAATTTCGCACTCCCCGAAAGCAAGCGGTGAACGCATATTAGGACAAGATCCAGCAGGTAAGAATGTGTATGCAAGATTAGGAAAATATGGACCTATGGTGCAGATTGGCGAAAACTACGAAGATAGCAAAGCCGCTTATGCCCGAATGAAAAAAACGCAATCTATTGAATCTATTACTCTGAAAGAAGCATTAGATCTTTTTAAACTTCCAAAAATGCTGGGAACTTACAACGATTTGGAAGTGATGGTAGGCATGGGAAGATTTGGCGCCTATATTAAATATGGTAACGAGTATGTTTCTATTCCAAAAGATAAAGATCCTTTAGAAATTGACCTTGAAAGCGCCCATCAATTGATTGTTGAAAAAGAGAAACAAAATGAAGCCCGCGCCCCACGATTATTAGGACAATATAATGATAATGACGTTTTTGTAGTGGCAGGAAGATATGGTCCTTACATCAAATATAACGACAAAAATATTACTTTAGAAAAAGGATACAATATAACCACACTGACGTTAGAAGAGGCTATTCAACAAATTACAAATGTGGGAACTAAAAATATTTTGGCTTCATTTTCTGAAAATGAAAATGTTAAGGTGGTTAATGGCAGATATGGTGCGTATATTACAAACGGAACAGATAACTTTAAGATACCGAGAGGAATGAATCCTGCAACTCTTACTTATAAAGAAGTATCGCAAATTATGGCGCAAACTGCTCCTACCGCAAAAAAACGTTTTACCCCAAAAAAATAAAATGGAACTCCTCCCTTTTTTTGATACTGTTGATGTAGATTTTTATTTATCTGAAATAAAAGGAATTAATCCTCAATATTTGGTAAGTCGAATTTGGTTTGCTTCTAAAAAAGAGGAACCCGATCTGTCTTCTATTAATATTGCCCTTATTGGCGTACCTGAAGCAAGATATTCCAATAATAATGAGGGAACTAAATCTGCGCCCGATGAAATTAGAAAGGAATTTTATAAATTGTTTAACTGGAAAAATAACGTTTCTATTTTAGATCTGGGAAATTTAATTTTGGGTAAAACGGTGGAAGATACTTACGCAGCGCTTTCAGATATTTTATCTTATTTGTTGGAACAAAAGGTGATTCCTGTTATTTTGGGAGGAAGTAACGACTTGGCATTTGCCAATTACATGGCTTATTCAAAATTGGAAAAGATAGTGAATATTGTTTCTGTGGATTCGAAATTTGATTTGGGAGATGAAAAAGAACCAATCTCTTCTCATGGATATTTGAATAAAATTGTTTTGCAACAACCTAATTATCTTCTCAATTATTCCAATATTGGGTATCAAACCTATTTGAACAGTCAGGAAGATATTGAATTGATGAAGCAACTTTTTTTTGAGACTTATAGGGTGGGTATTTTGCGGAAAGATATGGAAGAGATTGAGCCTATTGTTCGCAATGCGGAAATGTTGACATTAGATATTTCGGCAGTGCGTCAAAGCGATGCGCCCGGTAATGCAAATGCCTCAGTAAGCGGATTTTATGGTGAAGAAGTATGTCATATCGCGCTCTTTGCAGGACTAAGCGATAAACTTTCTTCTTTTGGTATTTATGAGTATAATCCACTACTTGATTACAATACACAAACTGCCCAACTTATTGCTCAAATTCTTTGGTATTTTATTGAAGGATATTCAAATAGAAAAAACGATATGTTGTTTAAAGAGCAGGATCAATATATACAGCATACGGTAGCGGTAACTAACGCTTTGAACGAGTTGGTTTTTTATCAAAGTAAAAAAACCGGTCGCTGGTGGATAGAGGTTCCATTTTTCCATATTAAAACACAACAAGATAAAAAATATTTTCTCCCCTGTTCTCAAAACGATTTTGATACTGCCTGTAAGGATGCAGTTCCGGAGCGTTGGTGGCGAACTTATCACAAATTGAATAGATGATGGTGAATTAATACTTTCTGTTAAATGAATTACGGCACAAGAAATTGCATTTTAACTTATATATAAAAATTATACCCAGATGAAAAAAACTCTTATTTTACTATGTATTTTGAGTATTACTACTTTTTGTTTCGCGCAAAAAAAGAGAAATAAAAATGAAGAAGTAGTTCCCATTACTCAATCCGATTTACCTGTAGCAACTTCGGAAACGATTGAACCTCTTTCGGCAGCAGATTCTGATGAATTGCAAACACCCAAATGGAAAGATTATTGGAAATTTTCCGGAATTGTAGGACTAAAAATCTCTCAAACTCAACTTGTTAATTGGGCTGAAGGAGGGAATAGCAACTTTACAGGAATTGCCTATTCCAATTTAACTTTAAATTACAAAAAGAATAAAAATGCTTGGGATACTAATCTTGACACCGATCTTGGCTGTATCTATTCCTCAGATTTTAACTCATATCAATGGAGAAAAGGGAATGATAAAATTAAATTTACTACTACTTTTGGGTATGAAATAAGTCCGAGTACGAATACAAACAGTATGTGGTTTGTTGCCGTAACCGGTGCTTTTAAATCGCAATATATGCCTGGTTACACTTATCATGAAGATGGTTCAAGAACAATCATGTCGAATTGGCTTTCGCCTTCTTATACAGAACTTTCTGTAGGTATAAACTGGAAATGGAAAGAATTATTATCCCTGTACTACTCTCCTTTGGCAGGTTTGGTAACCAGTTGCACCGATTCGCTTTTGCGTACTTCTTTTGGGGTGCCGGTAGATAAAACGGCTTATGCTTCCTTAGGTATGACTTTTCGCGCCGGAATTATGTACGATGGTGTGAAAAATTTAAAAATAATATCCAACTTTCAACTCTATTCGCCTTATACTGATAAAGATCAAAAATTTGGAAATTTTAATGTGGATTGGGATGTGATCATTACCTATCAATTCTTAAAAGTATTGAATGTTTCATTAACTACTAATTTAAAATATTATCCAAAAGTTTTATTTGATGAGCCAGGAAAACCTAAACGGCGGGTACAATTTCAAGAAATTTTCGGGTTAGGGGTGGCGTATAGTTTTTAAAGAAAAAACGGCTAAATCTTTTTATTCATCAATAGAAGAGTAAGGCATCACACTCAGATCAGAGAACTCTTTTCTCAAATACTTAAAATAGCCGTAGCAAGCAATCATCGCGGCGTTATCCGTAGTTAATGCTAAGGGCGGAATGGTTACCCGAAGTTGATACTTGTCTGCTAATTCCAACATTTTTTTTCTAAGTTCAGAATTTGCGGCAACACCTCCCGACAATACAAAATTAGTGCATCTGTATGTTTTCAACGCTTTATCCATTTTATCGGTCAGCGATTTTATAATGTGAAATTGTATAGATGCCGCTAAATCGTGCAAATTTTCTTCAATAAAATTGGGATTCTCTATTAAACGATCTCTTATAAAATAAAGAAATGATGTTTTTAGTCCACTAAAACTGAAGTTCAAATTGGGCAGTTTTGCTATGGAAAATGTAAATCTTTTGGGGTTGCCTTGTTGGGCAAGTTTGTCAATAATGGGTCCACCCGGATAGGTTAGTCCTAATATTTTGGCAGCCTTATCGAATGCTTCTCCGGCAGCGTCATCAATGGTTCTTCCCAAAATTTCCATATTAAAATAATCGTGCACCATTAACAGTTGGGTGTGTCCTCCGGAAACTGTCAAACACAAAAAGGGAAATTCGGGCTTGGGTTTATTTTCTTCTGTATCTAAAAAATTTGCCAATACGTGCGCTTGCAGGTGATCCACAACAATTAACGGAATATTTAAACCTAATGCCATCCCTTTGGCAAATGAACTTCCTACTAATAATGAGCCGAGCAAACCGGGTCCATTAGTGTAAGCAATGGCAGCAATTTGATTTTTGGTAATTCCTGCTCTTTTCAGCGCCGTATCCACCACAGGAATAATATTTTGTTGATGCGCCCGTGACGCCAATTCCGGAACTACCCCTCCGTACTCCGCGTGTATTTTTTGCCCGGCAATTACGTTTGATAAAATTTTTGTACCACAAACTACCGCCGCCGAAGTATCATCACAAGAAGATTCGATGCCCAAAATATAAGGAGTTATATTTCTGTTTATCATTTTATTATAAAATAAAAATACTGATTTTAATTCAAACTTCAATAATACACTTTTTTTTTGAGTTTTACATACAATACGATTATGAGAATTTTATGTTTATTTGCCTCTCAAAAATAAATTTATTATGAATATTATTTAACCGTATGAAAGAAGAAAAAAACATTTTAGACTTTATTAAAACCACCGTAAAAGAATTAAAGGAACAATTGGGAAACGATCGGATAATACTTGGATTATCGGGTGGCGTTGACTCTACTGTTACCGCCGTTTTACTAAACAAAGCCATTGGAAAAAATCTCTATTGTATTTTTGTAGATCATGGCTTATTGCGTAAAAACGAGTTTGAAACCGTTTTGGAAAACTATAAATCGTTATACTTAAATGTGAATGGTGTTAGAGCGGCAGAAAGATTTTACACAGCACTAAAAGGAGTAATCGACCCTGAACAAAAGCGTAAAATTATAGGGCAAGGTTTTATTGATGTATTTGAAGAGGAAGCGCGTAAATTGCAAAATATTAAATGGTTAGCACAAGGTACAATTTATCCTGACATCGTTGAATCGTTATCATCAACAGGAAAAACCATTAAATCGCATCATAATGTTGGCGGACTTCCTGAAAAGTTGAATCTGAAATTAGTAGAGCCGCTCAAAAAGTTGTATAAGGATGAAGTACGAAAAGTAGGATTAGCATTGAATATTCCGGAATTATTGATACAAAGACATCCATTTCCAGGACCGGGATTAGGCGTGCGTATTTTGGGAGAAATTACTCCTGAAAAAGTGCAGATTTTGCAAGATGCAGACGATATTTTTATTAGAGGATTAAGAGAATACGGATTATACCATAAGGTGTGGCAAGCTGGTGCTATTCTACTGCCCGTGCAATCGGTGGGTGTTACCGGCGAAGAAAGGACCTACGAAAATGCAGTTGCGTTACGTGCCGTGTTATCCACAAATGCTATGACGGCAGAGTGGGCAAAACTCCCTTACGATTTTTTAACAATAATTTCCAACGAAATCATTCATAACGTAAAGGGTATTAATCGCGTAGTTTATGACATCAGTGCCAAACCTCCCGCAACTATTGAATGGGAATAACAAAAAGGAGTTCTAATTCTCTGAGTTTTTTTATTCTATAATATTTTATTTTTACCTGCATATGGAAACAAAATAATATTTTTACAAAAAAAAAATAAATGGCAAAATCAACGAGCATTTATTATTGCAAAAATTGTGGGTATCAATCTGCTAACTGGATTGGGAAATGCCCCGCGTGCAGCGAGTGGAACACTTTTGAACAAGAAGTCATCCATCGCGAAGAAAAACTAATAAAAGGGAAAGCATTGACGACATTGATAAAATCTAAACCAAAAGCAATTAGCGAGATTGCATTAGAGGAGATGCCACGCATTACCACAAACTATCAAGAGCTTGACACGGTATTGGGTGGAGGAATTGTACGAGGATCGCTCACACTGCTTGGCGGAGAACCCGGCATTGGAAAATCAACTCTTTTGCTGCAAATAGGGTTGGATTTACAAAAACAGAAAGTGCTCTATATCTCTGGAGAAGAAAGCGAAAGCCAACTAAAAATGCGCGCAGAAAGAATCTCGAAACATCCTAATAAAAACCTCTATATTCTCACCGAAACGCAAACACAAGAAATTGTAAAACATATTGAAGAATTAGATCCAGATATTGTCATTGTGGATTCTATTCAAACCATGCAAAGTTCTCTTATAGATTCAGCTGCGGGCTCTATTTCTCAAATTAAGGAGTGTGCCGCCGAATTTCAACATTTGGCAAAAAACACTGCCATGCCTGTGTTCTTAATAGGGCATATCACAAAAGATGGTGTTATTGCCGGTCCTAAAATATTGGAACACATCGTGGATACCGTTTTACAGTTTGAAGGAGACCAACATTACGGGTACCGTATTGTGCGATGTGTAAAAAACAGATTCGGATCCACTTCAGAACTGGGTATTTTTGAGATGAATGCAGCCGGCTTGCGCGAAGTAACAAATCCCTCAGAAATTTTGCTTACCAATCGTGATGAACTTTTTAGCGGTGCTGCTGTTGCAGCAGTATTAGAAGGAAATCGTCCATTGATGATTGAGACACAGGCATTAGTAAGCACAGCGGTGTATGGCACACCTCAGCGGTCCGCTACCGGCTTCGACTTGCGCCGCCTAAACATGTTGCTGGCTGTTTTAGAAAAACGATGCCGGTTTAGATTAGGTGCTAAGGATGTGTTTTTGAATATTGTAGGCGGTTTTAATATTGACGACCCAGCTATCAATTTGGCAATCATGGCAGCCATCCTTTCATCTACCGCAGATATTTCCATTGATTCGAAAATATGTTTTGCCGGCGAAATGGGACTTAGTGGGGAAGTACGACCAGTGCCCCGTATTGAACAAAGAATAAGCGAAGCTGAAAAATTAGGATTTAAACAATTTTTCCTGTCTAAATATAATGTGAAAGGAATTGACGTCTCTAAATATCAAATAAAAATAATGCCAATTGGAAAGATTGATGAAATGTTAAAATTATTATTTTGAGAATTTATTACCTTATATAAAATCTGTTAACAAAATTTTTTCTGTTTCTCATCTAAAATATTACGAAATATTCAACGTTACATTATTCCAAAAAAAAAATTGTAATGAGACGACTCATTGGCTTTCTGGCGATTTCCTTATTGTTTTATAGTAATTTATTTGCACAAGTATTCCGATTTGGAGTACCCAATTTAGAGGATTATGATATGGGACGTTTTCATTATGGATTTTCTTTGGGAATTGATATTGTGGATGTTAATTTAAAAACAAAAACAGACTATGAACATCCAAACATATCTCTTCCCGATTTTGAAGTGAAAAAAATTTATTCAAAACCTATGCCTGCTTTCAGCGTTGGAATTTTAGTCAATATGAGAATGGGTAGATTTTTTGATTTGAGATTTATTCCCAATTTTTCTATTGCTCACGATATTGATCTCTATTATCAGTTTGCTCAAACGATACTTGATCCAAATTCGAAAAACAATGATTTTAATGATTTAATATTAAGAAAAATAGAATGCCATTACATCAATTTTCCTCTACTTATTAAGTTCAAATCTTCTCGTATGCATAACGTTAGAATTTTTGCTCTTACAGGAGGTCAGGTTGGAATTAATATGATGAGCGCAAAAAACAATAAAATACCTGTTTTTGACCCTGATGGAGTTCTTGTTGAAATTCTCCCCATCCTCAAACCTTATGATGTGCAAGTGCAAGGTGGATTTGGATTTGATTTCTACACTACTTACTTTAAATTTTCAGCCGAATTTAAAATTTCATATGGCGTGATAAATATGTTACAAAATGAAAGTGGAATAAAGGACAAAGATCATATTCCATACTATAATAAAAGTCCAATTATTACAGGATTGCAGAGTATTAAATCAAAAACTTTTACGATTTCGTTTATTGTTGAATAGCGGCATTTAAAATAAAAACCCAAAAACAATATGTAATGAATGAACAATGGATTTAAAACGTTCATTAGAAACATTATCTTTTGTTTTAGCGCTAAAGTAATTAAACTGGCAACTATAGTCCACGTTAGCAAAAATTCTTGTTCCTTCTTTAAAAGCGTATTCAAATCCTACACCCAAATATCCTGCTTCGGCGAATAGAGAAGCATCCTTGTTAGGTCTTTTTTTAGTTGTAGTGAAGTAATTAGGATCACCCCCGGGAAGCGTAAAACTGTCATATTGTGTTCCACCTATTCTAAAATTATGATACAATCCTAATTTTGCTAAAAAAACGCATCCTGCCAAGGGTTTTGTTCTAAAATTAATACCCGTTGGAACAGTGAGATAGGTTGTTTGATAAGTTCTCACAGTAGGTACAATGAAAGATGTGTCTATTGGAGGTTTAAAATCGTATCGGTTAGAAAAAGAGAGTTCGCCTTGTAAATATCTCACTCTAACTCCTGTAGAAAAATAAATAAAGCTTTCTTTTTTCAATGTAATATCTAAATTAATACCTGCAATAAAACCGCCTTTTGCTTTTTCTCTGTCAAAAGTAAATTTATCGGTAGTGGGTGCAAACCAATCAATAGTAGGTCCAAAAGATAAACCAAGGAAAACCGATTTATTTTCGCTAATAAGAGAAGAGGAAGATTTTTGAGCAAATAATGTTGAAGGCAGAAAGCAGAAGGCAGAAAGCAGAAGGCAGAAAGCAGAAAGCAGAAAGCGTAACTTGTAACTCGTAACCTGTAACTTGTAACCTGTAACCTTTAACTCGTAACTTGTAACTTGTAACTTTTTCATATCTATAAAAATTTAGTTAAATAATGAATGAATATTTGATTGGAATAATTTTCCTAGATGTTTGTATGCGTTTTCGGTGGCTTCGCGTCCGCGTGGTGTTCTCATCAAAAACCCTTCTTGAATAAGGAACGGTTCATACACTTCTTCAATAGTTCCTGCATCTTCGCCCACGGCTGTGGCAATAGTGGTTAAACCTACCGGACCGCCCTTAAACTTATCGATAATCGTTTGTAAAATTTTGTTATCCATCTCGTCCAATCCGTGCGCATCAACGTTCAGTGCACTGAGGGCGACTTGCGTAATATCATAAGTGATGGTGCCATCGCCTTTTATTTGGGCAAAATCGCGCACACGGCGCAGCAGCAAATTTGCAATTCTGGGGGTTCCTCGACTACGGCGGGCAATCTCAAAACCTGCATCTTCGGTCATTTGAACGCCCAAAATAGTTGCGGAACGTTTTAAGATTCGGGCGAGTGTTTGTGCATCGTAGTAATGAAGCCGTAAATTGATACCGAACCGCGAGCGCAAGGGTGCCGTAAGAAGTCCGGAGCGGGTGGTTGCTCCTACTAATGTGAAAGGATTTAAGGAGATTTGTACACTTCTGGCATTAGGACCTGTATCAATCATAATATCAATTTTATAATCTTCCATAGCAGAATACAAATATTCTTCTACCACCGGAGAGAGGCGATGAATTTCATCAATAAAGAGTACGTCGTGGGGTTCCAAATTGGTGAGTAATCCTGCCAGTTCGCCCGGTTTGTCAATGACGGGACCGGAAGTAACTTTCATATTTACCCCCATTTCGTTGGCGATTATGTGAGAGAGGGTAGTTTTTCCCAATCCGGGAGGACCGTGCAATAATACATGGTCTAATGCTTCTTTTCGTGCTTTTGCGGCTTTTACAAAAACAACGATATTTTCAATTACCTGCTCCTGTCCGAAGAAGTTGGCAAAATCGGAAGGGCGCACAGAGCGTTCAAACTCTTTTTCGGCTGCCGACAACCGCCCGCTGGATGCATCTAAATTGGAATTTAACATATTGTTATTTTTTTATTGCATCTAATTTGTTTAACATTTCAATGGCATCTTCGTTGTCAGAATTTATTTCTATACATTTTAGAAAATCTGTACGAGAATTTTGCCAATCTTCTAAATAATAATATGCAATTCCTCGGTTGCCCCAGGCTTGATCGTATTGTGGTTGTATCTCAATGGCTTTGCTAAAGAAACGTACTGCCTCTTCGTAATTATCCTCATAAACCAAAGCAATATATCCTAAATTGTTATACGCAGGATAACTGTTTGGGTCTATGGAAATAAGATTTTGGTATTGTTCTTTTGCAAAATCTAAATAATATTCAGCTTCTGAATTATTATTGTTTTCTAAAGCAACTTTACCCAAATCTTGATATAGTTTTCCCAGATTATAGTTCAAAATTTTGTCATTCGGAGTTATTGCCAACGCATTATTATAATAACTAATGGCTAATGGGTCAAGTTTTTCTTGAAAATAGAATGCCAAATCAGAATAAGCAATCACTTCTGTTGGGTCTTGGTCAATAACAAGTTGCATCATTCTAAGCCAGCCTGTAATGTCCTCTTTTTCTTTAAGTAAAATTGCTTTTGTTAATAATGCTTTCGGATTGTGATTTTGCAAACGAATAGCCGTTTCTAATGTTTCTTCACATTCATTATACATATATTGGTACAAATACAACTCTGCCAATTTTAAATAGGCTTCATTATAATTGTCAATAGCGATTGCCTTTTTTAACATTTCTTCTACCAAATCTGTTTCATTTTTTGCTAAGTAAATATCTGCTAAAGTAACATAATAAGATGATTTTTTATCTTCTAATTTAATAGCTTTCAAAATGTCTGCTAATGCTTCTTCAATTTTACTATTATAATAATAATATTCGGCTCTTTGTTGATACAGGTCACTATTATTAGGAGCTTTATCAATTTTTCGGCACAACTCGGCTAACGGTGCTGGGAGGCTATCATATTTATTTGACTTACAAGAGAAGCAACATGTTAGGGCAATAATTAAACTTGTTAGGAGAAACTTTTTCATGAATAATGATAATTTGCGCAAAAATATATTTTTTTAGGAGAGAGAAAAATTGTTAACCTAAAAAACAAAGACTAATCTTTCATCAATACTTATAAATAAACTGTATATTGCGGCAAACTACATTCATGAACTTCTCTCACTACCCCGTACTCAAAGCACTGCTACCCTACCTTTTCGGTATCCTTTTCGGGTATTTTTTGCCCATAAACGGTCTTAATCTGCTTTATTGCTTATTTAGTTTATTTTTTTGCGGTATCATTTTCATTCTTTTATTGCGAAAAAGGAACTTTTTTTTGCAAAATTCCTTTACCATTTTCATGCTTTTAGCGTTCTTTTTTGCGGGATATTTATCTGTTTTCTTCCATTTTCATAAAAAAAAAGAGTTTTCGAATTTAGAAAAGATAACTCAAAAACAGATTTGGGTTGCCGAAATATTAGAACTGCCCAAAGAACGAGAAAAATCTTTCAAAGTGATGGCAAAACTTAAAGCAAGTAATGATACAACCTATTGGATAACCCGTAGGGTTGTCCTTTATTTTCAAAAAGATAGTACTCTTAGAAATTGTCGTGTTGGAGATAAATTCATGGTAAATACAAAATTATCTTTTATTGAACCACCTAAAAATCCTTACCAGTTTAATTATGAAAAATTTATGAAAAGAAAAGGAATTTTTCTTACCGGTTATGTCGGCAGTATATATTGTAAAAAAATAGAGAACGAAAAAAAGGTAACGATTAAAAGATATGCCTCTTATTTACAACATTTTTTAACCAGTCAATTAGAACAATCAGGATTATCGGGAAGCGAGTACAGTGTGGCGGCGGCAATACTTTTAGGAAACGATGAAACATTGGAACCTGAATTACGGGCAAGTTATGCATCCGCTGGCGTAAGTCATATTCTTTGCGTTTCAGGAATGCACGTAGGAATCATCTTTATGATCCTCAATTTCTTGCTTCTTCCTTTGGGCAATTCGAAAAAAGCGCAATATATTAGGAATGGAACTCTTTTGGTTTCGGTATGGATATATGCGAATATCACGGGGCTTGCTCCTTCGGTAACCCGTGCAGCCGCCATGTTTTCTTTTGTCATCATCGGAAAATTTTTACAGCGAAGAACCAATATTTTTCACAGTTTGTTTGCGTCATTATTTATATTGCTTACAATTAATCCATTACTGATTTTTGAAGTAGGGTTTCAGTTAAGTTATTTGGCGGTATTTGGCATTGTATTTTTTCAAGAAAAAATAGCACAATTTTATCATCCAAAAACCAAAGTAGTGAAATATTTTTGGGAATTAATATCGGTTTCTATCGCAGCGCAAATAGCCACAGCACCCATTGCAATTTACTATTTTGGGCAGTTTCCAAACTATTTTCTGTTAGCAAATCTATGTGTCATTCCCATCTCTTTTGTGATGACCGTTACAGGTGTAGCCACGTTATTTTTCTCTTTTTCACCTTTTCTTTCAAATGGAATAGGATTCCTTTTAAGTATTGAAGTTAAAATAATGAATACTATTGTGTTATTTATAGAAAAACTACCGGGAGCGCTCATTACACAAATATCACTAAACACCCTGCAAGTTGTTTTGCTCTATTTCATTATAATAATTTTAATTATTTTTAAGAAAGAACAAGTAAAGAGAATGCTGTTTTGTACTCTTATACTCTTGAATATTTTTATTTTAGTTTATAATACAAATAAAGCAAAATGTAAACATCATATTGAGGTGGTGAGTTATAAAATTCCAAAAAGTGCAACTTTTCAATTTTGCTATCATGGTGAGGCATATATTTTTTCCGATTCTATTCGCAACGAAAACGACAAACGTTATCAATACAACATTCAAAGTCATGACATTAAGATGCATATTACCAATACTTTTTTGAAATTGGATGAAGATTTTGAAGACTCTTTTTTATGCAAAAAAGGAGATTTTATTTTCTTCCAAAACAGGATTTATAAAATTATGTTTGATAATAAAGACAAAAATAATAATAGCTCTTTAAACGTTATGTAAACCGAAAAATTAACATAATGAAACAACTCTTACTTTTATTAGTCGCCATCCTAAATTTTTATACTATTGTTGCACAACAACGCTCACAAGATGAACAATTAGCCGTTCAATATTTTCAACAAGGGGAGTACGAAAAAGCAAAAGCAATTTTTAAACCCCTCTACGATAAAAAACCGGACACCTATCTCTATTCTTATTATTATCCCGTTTTACTCTATCTGGAAGATTATAAAGAGTTGGAAAAGGTAGTGAAAGCGCAACAAAAAGCATTTCCATCCATGAAAAGATATGATATTGATTTGGGATATGTGTATGAACGCCAGGGAGATTTGAATAAAGCGCTAAAAGAATATGATGCCGCCATTAAAAATCTGCCTGCACAGGAACACGCATACAGAGACTTGCATTATGCCTTTCTGGGAAAATCGAAAAGAGATTATGCCATTGATGTGTTATTAAGAGGAAGAAAAATACTGCAAAATCCTAAACTTTTTACCAAAGAATTAGTGTACGTCTATTCTTCTTTAAATAATACAGATAAAATTATTGAAGAAGCTTTCAATTTAGTAAAAGATGGCGATGATAAACAATTAGCGGAAACGCAAACAATTCTCCAAAATTTAATTGTGGAAGATGAAGAACAGATTAACTATTTATTACTTAAAACGGCATTACAAAAAGAGATACAGAAAAATCCAAACAGTATTGAATATGTTTATCTCTTGTATTGGGCGTATCAATTAAATAAAGAGTATGCCGATGCTTTTCTTATTGCCAAGTCGTTGGATAAAAGAACTAAAGGAGATGGAGAGGTGATTATGGAATTGATTAACAATGCTACCCAAAACAGGGATTACGAAACAGCAAAAGAAGCATTGGAATTTATTATTGCAAAAGGCGAAACTTCCCCATTTTTTACCACTGCAAAATTTCAATTGCTGGATGTAAAGTACTTTCAGCTTATCTCTGTTTCACCTGTAAAAATATTGGAAGCGAAACAATTAGAGCAAGAATTTAAAAAAATGATAGAAGAATATGGCATCCACAAAGGTACTGCCGAGTGGATTCAAAAATACGCACATTTATTAGCATTTTATGTGAATAAACCGGAAGAAGCGATTGAAATTTTAAATACCGCCATTGCCAATGCCGACATTCGCGACCCTAAACAAAAGGCGCTGTTTAAAGTTAATTTGGCAGATATTTTGTTGTATTCCGGAAACGTATGGGACGCTACTCTTTTGTATTCACAAGTGGATAAAGATTTTCCGAATGATACGATTGGGCAAAATGCAAAGTATAAAAATGCCAAACTCTCTTTCTATATCGGCGAGTTTGAGTGGGCTAAAAGTCAATTGGATATTTTGCGCGCCGCTACTTCCAAACTTATCGCCAACGACGCCATGCAATTTTCATTGTTAATTTCTGATAACGAAGAGGATGAAGAAGACGAAGAGGAAAGTGATGAGGAACTCTCAGACACAGAATTTTACGGATTGTTTGGCAATGATTTCGAAAAGAATATTGGTCTTCGTTATTTTGCCAAAGCCGATTTTCTGTTGTTTCAAAATCATGATGAGCAAGCGCTTAAATATTTAGATTCCATTGCGGTAGTATCACCGCTATCAAAATTAAATGATATTGTACTTCTAACAAAAGCAAAAATATTTACCCGACAAAAAAAATATTTGGAAGCGGCGGCATTGTATCAGCGTATCAGTGATATTTATTCAAACGGTTTGTATGGCGATGATGCCATCTATTATCTTGGTGAACTATATGAATATTATTTGAAAGATATTCCCCGCGCTATGGAATATTATCAAAAACTGTTAAAAGATTATCCCGGCAGCCTTTTTGCAGTGGATGCCAGAAAAAGATTTAGAACGCTAAGAGGAGACCTTATAAATAATTGACACTTAAAAGCAGAAGGCAGAAAGCAGTATTAATTTAAAAATTTAAAAATTTAAAAAATTTAAAAATTTAAAAATTTAAAAAATAATCAATTAAATCTAAAAACCTTAAATCTTTAAATCTTTAAATTCTTAAATCAATCAATCATCTAATCACTAACCACTAATGTTCACCCTCTATAAAGCATCTGCCGGATCAGGAAAAACTTCTCGCCTTGTGGTGGAGTATTTAGCGCTCTGTTTGCCCCAACCCGAAAAGTTCAAACATGTTCTTGCCATCACTTTCACTAACAACGCTACCGCCGAAATGAAATCGCGCATTATCGAAACACTTTCGGAATTAGCATTTGAAAAGGACATTACTGCAAATTCAAAAATTAATCATACTTATAATCAAATTGTTGAAAAAATTGCAAAACACCTTCCCGAAGATAAACAGTTCCCATACATAAAAAATCAATCTAAAATCTTATTAGAAAAAATTTTATATGAATACGACCAATTTTCTATCAGCACAATTGATGCATTTTTTCAACGCATTTTGCGCGCTTTTGCATTAGAATTTGGTCTGAATGTGCAATTTAACCTCGAAATTGAAACCACCGATTTCTTTAAAGAAACCATTACCGTTTTATTAAATCGCATTTCAAAAGAAAATAAAGAACTTACCCAACGTGTGTTAGATTTAGTTGAAAATTTGATGCTGGAAAAAGGAAAATGGAAAACAGAAAATGAAATTCTTAAATTATTGAATCTTAGTATTGAAGAAGAAGTTTCTAAACCTTTAAAACAATTACAGGAATCGAAAAACAATAATTTTGTTGAAGCAAAGAGAAAAACAAGTCGTGAAATTTTTCGACTAAAATCGCAACTGAAAAATTTTATCACTAATAAAGATAAAAAATCGGAGGAGTATTTAACGCTGAAAGAACAACTGAAAGAACAGGAATTTTTGAGTAAAAATTTGTATCAGTTGGCACTATTGTTCGATTTAAAAACAATCATGGATGAAATTAAAATACAGGATAATCGCTTTTTTATTTCGGAAACCAATGCTACGATTAACGAAAAGTTGGGCAACGAAGAGGTTCCTTTTATTTATGAAAAAATTGGAAATCGTTACTCTTATTTCTTTATTGATGAGTTTCAAGATACTTCGCAATTGCAATGGCAAAATATGATCCCGCTGATTAAAAACGCATTGTCGGGAAATAACGGATTTCACGAACAGGGAAAAGTTTTTCTTTTTGGAGATGTGAAACAGGCAATTTACCGTTTTAGAAATGGAAACGCAGATATTTTACAACAATTATCTAATATTGAAGGATATAAGAAAAACATCATCCCCTATGCACAACCCGATCAAGATTATCAAGTAAAGTTGTTGGATACCAATTATCGCTCAAATAAAAAAGTGATTGATTTTAATAATGAATTTTTCAGTTTTTTAACCTCCGAAAACGGACATTTTTCTGTTGCCAAAGAGTATTATGAAGATGTAAAACAGAATGTTAAACCCAATGCCGAAGAGGGAATTGTGACGGTATGTTTTCAAGAGGAGGATGATGATAGAAAGTTTCCGGAGTTTATGTTAGCAAAACTTTTAGATACGGTATTCGATACGCTTCATCGCGGATATTGTTGTAAAGATATTGCAATATTGGTGAGTAGCAATGATTTAGCAAGTGCTGTGGGCGCACACTTAATAACGAACAATCTCCCCGTTATCTCTGTAGAATCTTTACAATTATCTGCATCACCAGAAGTAAATGTTGTAATTGCCACGATGTTATATTTGGTTTCGGAAGAGGATAAGTTGGCAAAACTATCTATGGCTCAATATTTTGCAAAACAACATAAATTACAACCGGAAGATTATCTTCAATATGTACAAAGTGAAGAACTGTTTCAACATTTTTTAACATTAATTAATATTCATATTGATAGAAGAAAACTAACTTCACTTCCTTTATTTACATTATTGAATGAAATTTACCGTATTTTTTCTTTTTCGATTAATAATCCTTTTTTAATTAGATTGTTAGATGAAACAGAAGATTTTGCCTCAAAGCACACGGGAACTCTTTCTTTTTTTTTAGAATGGTGGGATGTAAAAGGGTATAAGGTAGCGCTTTCTACCCCTCAGGGAATTGATGCTATTACGGTTTCTACCATTCATAAATCCAAAGGGTTGGAATATCCCGTGGTGATTTTGCCGTTTAGTCAGTATGGTACTAAAAAAAC
Source organism: Lentimicrobiaceae bacterium (assembly GCA_009776395.1). Classification (GTDB taxonomy): domain Bacteria; phylum Bacteroidota; class Bacteroidia; order Bacteroidales; family WCHB1-69; genus WRNX01. The sequence goes on along the minus strand of WRNX01000003.1, from coordinate 1,874 downwards.
AAAACCCAACATGATGTTGCAAGATCAAGAGCATATTACAGGGTTGGAATATGATTGGGTAACTTTAACAGAAAAACAGACACCTTTTCGTTTTCAGGATAAATATGAAGAAGAATCTAACAAAACGATGATAGATCATTTAAACAAGTTGTATGTAGCGCATACGCGCGCAAGCAAAGAGTTGCACATTATCACCGAAAAAGCGAATACAAAACGAGGAAATTACAGTAAGTTTTTGGCGGAATTTTGCGAGGAAAAGAGAGAATGGAATACCGCTAACTTTATTTTCAAAAGCAACCTTAGTAGCAGAAGGCAGAAGGCAGAAAGCAGAAGAGAAAATAGAGAAGAGAACTCTGTGAATCTTTGTGATCTCAGTGTCTCTGTGTTGAATAAAAATCAAGACTATCTAAAACCAGCTATTGTTGTATATAACAAAAGTAAAGAACAGCAAAAAGGTATTTATATTCATAATTTTTTATCTGAGTTAAAAATTTTTCCTCAAAATGAAAAAGAGATTGATTTTGCAGTTCAAAAGGTAGATGAAATGTATAGAGAAGATTTGGTGCAAATTTTTTATAAGATTTTGAATGATAAAAAATTGCAACCCTATTTTGACCCTCATGTAAAGGTGATGAACGAGACTTCTATTTTATTTCCAAATGGAAATTTATTGCGTCCCGACAGGGTTGTTTTTTTAAAGGATAAAGTGGTGGTAATTGATTATAAAACCGGCGAATCTCATGCTTCTCATAAAGAACAGATAGATCAATACTGCGATGCCATTCGTGCGATGGGATATGAAAATGTGGAGGGAGTAGTTTTGTATATTTAGATACTAATCATTAATTAAAAATATTCCAACATTTTTTGAATGGGGTTTAATGCTTTTTTAATGAGTTGTTCTTCTAAAATTATTTCAGGCGATTCGGTCAGCAGGGCATGATAAATTTTTTCTAATGTATTCAATTTCATATACTCACACTCGTTACACGCACAAGTTTCGGGATTGGTTACTACATAAAACTGTTTCTTTGGGTTTTGTTTTTGCATTTCGTGTAAAATGCCTGTTTCGGTGGCAACGATATATTCAGTGGCTATGTCAGATTTAGCAAACTGTAACATGGCTGCAGTAGAGCCAATAAAATCGGCAAGTGCCAACACAGTGGCTTTACACTCAGGATGCGCCAATACTTTTGCATTGGGATATCTTTCTTTTAACCGATACACCTCATCTGCGGTGAGTTGGTCGTGCACGTGGCAGGCGCCGTTCCAAAGAACCATTTCACGTCCGGTTTCCTTGTTAATATATGCACCCAAATTTCTATCAGGAAGAAAGACTATTTTTTCATTTTTGGGTAACGCATTTACAATTTTTAACGCATTGCCGGAAGTTACAATAATATCGGAAACCGCTTTCACTTCTGCCGAGCAATTAATATAACTCAATACAGTATGATCGGAATATTTGTATAAAAAGAGGTTTAATTCGTCTATGGGACAATTATCCGATAGTGAGCAACCCGCTTCCACATCAGGGATAAGCACTTTCTTTTTGGGAGATAAAATCTTTGCAGTTTCCGCCATAAAATTCACTCCTGCAAACAGAATAATGTCAGCATCGGTAGCAGCAGCTTGACGGGCAAGAGCTAAACTATCTCCCACAAAATCAGCAATATTTTGCACATCAGGTAAGGTATAATAGTGAGCCAAAATAATGGCATTCTTTGACTTTCGTAGGGTATTAATTTGTTCTATTATCATGGTTGCAAAAATAAAATATTTTTTGGCTAAAACTTATTGTTTTGTGCTGGAAAAAAGTCTATAAACAACGCAATTTTTTTGGTTAAAAAAACGTCCACTTATATATATATAAT
>WRNX01000002.1 GCA_009776395.1 Lentimicrobiaceae bacterium | reverse complement strand
ATGATTTAAGGTTTAAAGATTTAAAGATTTATATGTAAATATTTTTTGAATTTTAAATTTTTAAATTTTTAAATTTTCAATTTTGAACTAACGTTCGGATAATGTTTTCACAATTCCTGCCAACTTTCCACCGCCTGATTGGAGGGCGGAGATTACGTTACGTGCAGGAGATTGCAGTAATCCTACTAATTCTCCAATAAGTTCTTCTCTGGATTTGATTGCACAGAGAAAATCTAAAAGTTCATCGCCAAAATAGGTGCATTCTTCTATAAATGCTGCTTTTACTAAAGGTTTTTTGTTTTTTGCACGAAATTCTTTGATTAATTTTGCAGGTGCATTTCCTGTTTCAGAAAGCATAATAGAAGATACGCCTTTCAAGGCGGGGTAGATTTCCGAATAATCAACGGAAGATTGTGCCATAGCACGTTTTAAAAGCGTATTTTTCACCACTTTTAATTTAATGTTTCTACGGTAGCACTGTCTTCTCAATTGATTTACGGTTTCAACGGTAAATCCGGATATATCAGTAATATAAACATGCGGATAATCGGCTAAATCTTTTGCGATTGCGTCTATTATCAGACTTTTTTCTTCTTGTTTCATACGTTTAATTTAGCATTAATGGGTTACGATACAGATTTTACATCAACTTGAACTCCCGGGCTCATGGTACTTGACAAATAGATACTTTTCACATAAGTACCTTTTGCAGCGGTAGGTTTAAGTTTAATAATGGTACTCATAATTTCTTTCACATTTTCAATGAGTTTGTCGGAAGAAAAGTTTATTTTTCCGATTCCGGAATGGATAATGCCGTATTTATCAACTTTAAAGTCAATTTTACCGGCTTTTACTTCAGCAACTGCCTTTCCGATATCCATAGTAACGGTACCGGATTTAGGGTTAGGCATTAAGCCGCGGGGACCTAATATTTTTCCTAACGCTCCAATTTTTGGCATGACGCTGGGCATAGTAATGATTACATCAACTTCGGTCCAACCTTTTTTAATTTTTTCAACGTAGTCATCTAATCCTACGTGGTCGGCGCCGGCAGCTTTTGCTTCCTCCTCCTTATCCGGTGTACAAAGCGCAAGTACGCGAGTAACTTTTCCGGTGCCGTGAGGGAGGGTAACAATACCACGAACCATTTGATTCGCTTTTCGAGGATCTACGCCCAAGCGGACGTCAATGTCGAAAGAAGAATCAAATTTGGTATAGGTAATATTTTTCACTACTTCCACCGCTTCAGTCAAAGCATATACTTTTGTTTTGTCGAATTTGGCAAGAGCTTCTTTGCGTTTTTTAGATATTTTTGCCATGTTGATTTTGTTATTACTTAATGATTAATTTTGTTCAAAGGGATCTGTTCCACCTTTTACGGTAATTCCCATACTTCTTGCAGTTCCGGCAACCATGCCCATGGCTTCCTCTACTGTGAAACAGTTTAGGTCAACCATCTTTGATTCAGCAATAGTACGCACTTGATCCCATGTAACGTTAGCCACTTTGTTTCGGTTGGGTTCTTTCGAGCCTTTTTGAATTTTGGTAACTTCCATTAATTGAACCGGAACCGGCGGGGTTTTGGTAATAAAGTCGAATGACTTATCTTTATAAACAGTAATAACGACGGGAACTACCTTTCCGGCTTGTTCTTGGGTACGGGCATTAAACTGTTTACAAAACTCCATAATATTCACCCCTTTGGCGCCTAATGCAGGACCCACGGGCGGCGATGGATTGGCAGCGCCTCCTTTGATTTGTAACTTAATTAGTGCAGCTACTTCTTTTGCCATTGGTTTGTTTTTAATTGTTTGTAACTATTTGAGAATTGGTATTACGTTTTTTCAACTTGCATAAAACTTAATTCGAGAGGAGTTTTACGACCAAAAATTTTCACCATAACTTTCAGTTTCTTTTTTTCGGTGTTCACTTCTTCAATGGTACCGGTAAAAGTGTTGAATGGTCCATCAATTACTTTGATCTCTTCGCCAACGATGAATGGGGTGGCGTAAGTAGCGTCTTGTTCTAACAATTCATCTACTTTACCAAGCATTCGGGTTACCTCTATGGGGCGTAGCGGGATAGGCGCATCTATTTTACGTTTACAGCCTACAAAGCCAAGCACACCAGGAACGATGAGCAACGTATGCTTCACTTCTGCGGTCATAATCGCTTCAACGAATACGTACCCAGGAAAGAAATTGCGTTCTTTGCTCACTTTTTTACCGTTGCGAATTTGGTAAATTTTTTCTGTGGGGATGAGTACGCGGGTTACGAGATCTCTAACATAAGAGGAAGACTGAATCTCACTTTCGATATTCGACTTAACCTTTTTTTCAGTTCCTGTAACGGCACGAATGACATACCACTTTTTTTCAATTTCTGCCATATTCAAAGTGTAATGGATAAAATACCAATTTAGGTGAAAAACTACATGGCGGGGAATAAGGCATGAATGCCTGCGTTAAGGAAACTGTCCATCAAAAACACAATGAGTGCAATGATAAGGGAAGCAATGGACACCACAATAACGCTATTTTGAAGATCTTTCATTGAGGGCCACGTTACTTTGTGAACCAACTCATCGTAAGTTGACTTAAAATAATTCACTACTTTTTTCATCTTTCAACTATTTTTTTTAATTATTATCAATTTTTGAAACTGTATTGTATCAATTTTCGGAAGAAAACGGTTCAATTTTTACCAACTCACTATTTATTACCAACACAGAACTTTATTTTTAAACAACTAATATAAAGCACATTACAAATAAAACCAACACCAAAAACCTATTTGTACATATACAATTTTTGTGGGCGGCAAATATAGTAAAATATTTAAAAGAAATGTAGATTTTTTTTTTTTGATATTTTTTTTGGTTAAATTACCATTATTACAATTTCATGTTTATTTGCAGCGTTAAAACAATGTTACACAATTCAACCCATAATCATTATGAAACAGTTCTCAATCATCGCTTTTTTATTCATCAGTTTTCAACTTTTTTCTCAAAATTGTATTGACTACATTGTTCTAAATATGGAAGATAACAATGCAAAAAAGGATACTCTCTTTTGTAAATTGCTTAGCGAAGACAGTGAATCGGTAGTTATTGACAATGGATTTGCAATCACTACCTTAAAAAAATCGTTAATAGAAGACTTAAAACGTTGTGCGCGTGAAATGACGCCTTATGAAGTGTATAAATTTCAAGGGTTGGATGCCGTTACCACCGATATGTTTAACAATCAAAATACGGCAGGAGCATACCTGCGAAAAGCAGCGCGAAATACCTATCTCGGTGCCGGATTAGCCCTTGTTGGAACTGGAATAATTTGCATGGGTGCGTTTTGGGTTAATGCCGACGCCGGAAAAACTGCATGCTACATTACAGGAGGAGTTACTGCCGCTACCAGCCTGTTCTTTATTATTAGAGGTTGGAACCAAATTTATAGAGCCGGCAAATTATTAGACCTTAATGCACAATCTGCAATTTATTTGAATGCTAATCAAGACGGAATAGGACTTTCATTAAAATTTTAAATATGACAACATCCAACTATTTCAACATTGTTTTATTAGGCGCGCCCGGATCCGGAAAAGGAACACAGGCAAACTTGTTAAAACAAAAATACAACCTGCAACATGTATCCACGGGGGATCTCTATCGTAATGAGATTGCTTCGGGTTCTCCCATCGGATTAAAAGCAAAACAACTCATTGAACAGGGATTGCTTTGCCCTGATGAAATGACATTAGACCTTTTATACCAATTTTGCATCTCCTGTGAAAAAACAAAAGGTTTTCTTTTAGATGGAGTGCCGCGCACTATAGAGCAGGCAAAAATGATGGAAGGAATTGAATATCCGCACACCATTCCTGTATCTATGGCAGTTTATATAGAAGTAGATGAAAAAATAATTGTGGAGCGACTTTCAAAAAGAGCAATAGAACTAAAACGTACTGACGACACTCCCGAAGTGATTCGCCAACGTATTATGAATTACGAAGCGCAAACAAAACCTCTCATTGCGCATTACCAAAATCAAAATAAACTTCTTCAAGTAAATGGAATACAATCTGTGGAAAAAGTGTTTTTGGATATTTGTAATTTGGTTGATGAATTTTAAGACGCTATTGTTTCAATGTTTACGCTTTCAAAAATCCTAAAATTTTGCGCCTACCAAGACCGATCTATAGCAGAAGTAAGAACTAAATTAAAAGGCGCTATCCTTTCTGAAGATGAAATAGCAACTATTATTAACCAATTAATTGCTGAAGATTTTTTAAACGAAGAACGTTTTGCTGAAAATTATGTGAATGCAAAATTAAAAACCAAAGGATGGGGATATGCCAAAATTAAATTTCATTTACAACAAAAAGGTATTTCTAATGATATTATTCATAATGCATTAAATAATATTGAAAAAACAGACTGGAACGAACAGTTGCAGAAAAATATAGAAAAATGGAAAAAAAATAACGAATTATCGAAAACAACTTTTCCTAAATTGGTACGTTTTCTATCAAGTAAAGGTTTTAAAATATCAGACATTATGAACAATATTAAATTCTTTGATAGTTAATTGAATGAGATGAAACCGCAAAAAATTCTACTTTTTATCATCATCGTGATCGCCTGTTTAGCGCTCATCGCGGTTTTATTTCCCACTAACGGAATTACGCTGTTTTCTAAAACGTTACGATTTCCTTCTTTAACAGAAATTATGACGCACTCACAAGATTTTGACGAAGACCCCGAAGAGATTCTTAAACAATGGAAAATTACTGCTATTACGGATGATGTTGTTGCTATTGACACATCTACTAAAAAAAGCGTTACAAAAGATACGGCTAATTATTTAGTAGCAGCGCTTGAAAAAATGGAATCCACTTTCGAATTGCCACAAGGAAATCTATCCTATTTTAATACTTTTTTTGAAAAAGCCGAGAACGCAAGAGCGCAGCATAAGATTGTAAGAGTTTTATATTATGGTGATTCTCAAATTGAATTAGATAGATTTAGCAATAATTTAAGACAATTTTTTCAACAAAAATTTGGAGGTGGAGGCGTTGGAATGGTTCCCTATCATCAAACGATTCCTACCGGCGCTTTAAACCAAAGTTATTCTGGCGATTACTCCTGCTTTTCTCTTTGGGGCGAAACGCGAAAAAACAAAGAAAACGACTACGGTCCGTTGGCTAAAATGTTTAGAATAGATGGTAAAAACAGTTTTACCGCAAGCATAATAAATAGAAAAGGGGAAACAGATCGAAGGGATAATTATTCAAATATATCATTGTTAATTAATAATTTAAAAGGAAGTTTCAGTGCTGAATTGACAGATAAAACCAATCAAACCAAATATCAAGTAGCGGCAGATTCGTTGGGTATTCAGTTATTGGATTTTCCGTTACATTTTTCTACCCAATCATTTTCCATTGATATGAAAGGAAACGCTAATATTTATGGCGTTTTGATGGATGATGGTTTTGGTGTTGCAGTGGACAATATTGCGATGCGCGGCGCAAACGGATTGCATTTTACTTCTATGAATGATTCACTGATGCGGGAAACTTTGAAATTGATGGATGTGGGAATGATTGTTTTGCAATATGGAGGAAATGCGGTGCCGGGGCTGTCGGGTGAAAAAAGCGTGGATATTTATGTAACAAACATTATCTCGCAAATTAAATATTTACAACGGGTTGTGCCTGATATTCCCATTCTGTTTATTGGTCCCTCCGATATGCTTTCGGTGGTGGATGGCGAACTGAAAACGTACAAACATCTACCCTATTTGGTTGCGCAGCTTAGCGCGGAAATTCCTAAATCGGGCGCTGCATTTTGGAACATGTATAAAGTGATGGGAGGCGCCAATTCTATGAAAGCATGGGTAAAAAAAGGATGGGCTGGAAACGATTACGTACATTTCACTACCAAAGGCGCTAAAGAGATTGCCAATGTACTCACCCAAACGTTTGAAGCAATGTATGAACGTTATTAATAAATACAAAAAAAATGCCAAGAAAAGAAACCCTATTTTGCTCGTTTTGCGGGCGTCCAATAAAAAGAAACGAATTTCACGTAAATGGAATTGACGCTTTAATGTGTGATGAATGCTGTGAAACTGTTAGCAATATAGTTAGAGAAAACCATATTCACGCCGAAAAAAATAAAAAAAGAGAACTAAAATTCAAGTTACTAAAACCTATCGAAATTAAAGAAAAATTAGACGAATATGTCATAGGGCAGGAAGAGGCAAAAAAAGTGATTGCAGTGGCAGTGTATAATCATTATAAACGACTACTTCATGCGGCGCAAGATAACAACGATGTAGAACTGGAAAAATCGAATATTATGCTGGTAGGAGAAACAGGAACCGGTAAAACATTGTTGGCAAGAACTATTGCGCGTTTGTTAGATGTGCCGTTTTGTATTGCAGACGCCACTGTATTTACCGAAGCCGGCTACGTGGGCGAAGATGTGGAAAGCATTCTTTCTCGATTATTACAAGCCGCTGACTATAACGTTGAAAAAGCAGAATGCGGCATTGTGTTTATTGATGAAATTGACAAAATTGCACGTAAAGGAGCAGATAATCCATCCATTACTCGTGATGTTTCGGGTGAGGGCGTGCAACAGGCAATGTTAAAACTGTTAGAAGGTGCAACCGTGAATGTTCCGCCAGAGGGGGGTAGAAAACACCCCGAACAAAAATTTATTGTGGTGAATACCCAAAATATTCTGTTTATCGCAAGCGGCGCATTCAATCAAATGGATAAGATTATTGCAGAACGATTGAATACTAATAGGATAGGGTATAATCAGGAAAACAGAGTGTTGGATAAAAACAATATGATGCAGTATATCACAGCCCAAGATTTAAAAAATTTCGGATTGATTCCAGAACTGTGTGGACGTTTCCCCATGATTACTTACCTTTCTTCTTTAGATAAAGATGCGTTGAAACGAATTTTACTTGAACCCAAAAATGCACTAATTAAACAATATGAACGTTTATTTATTTTCGATGGAATAGAATTGACTTTTACCGAAGATGCGATTGATTATATTGTGGATAAAACCATTTCTTTGAAGTTAGGTGCGCGAGGTTTACGCTCAATTATGGAAAGAATTATGACAAACGCCATGTATGAATTTCCATCTTCTAAACAAAAGAAAATTGAAATTGATAAAAAATATGCAGCAGGACAGATGGGAGAGAAGGGTGATTAGTGATTAGTGGTTTAAGCAGAACTTGTAACTCGTAACTCATAACTTGAAATTTTAAATCTTATAATGAAAAATATAGCTCGAATTTTATTAGCACTATTTTTTTGTCTACCCTATAGTTGTGTAAAGTATGATAACCCTATGCCAAAAGTTTATGTCAATTTTTCTATTTATCCTAATGATGTTATGTATTTAGATTTGAATTACGACGGTGGACACATGTATTTTACAGGCGGCGTAAACAGGAAAGGGATTGTAGTATATAGGATAGGTGAATTGATGGGATTCAGCGCATTTGACCGTTCTTGTCCCTACGATTGGGATGATGCTGACGCGCCAAGAGTTTCTGTGGAAAATGACGGAATAACTTTACGTTGTGAAAAATGCAGTACATTGTACAACATTTTAGATGGAAGCGTAATTACGGGATCTTCAAAATATCCATTAAGACAATATTACACTGAATACGACGGTGTGAGATTGAGAGTGCATAGCTAAAAATGGAGTTTACTTTTAAGAAAGAATAATATTTTTTTTATTATGACTATTACCCCTCAAATTGAATCCTCATGGAAAGAGGTGCTTGCAGAGGCGTTTGCCGCTCCCTCTTTTGCACAGTTAAAGGTTTTTCTAATTGAAGAAAAGAAAATGTTTACCGTTTTTCCTTTCGGAAAATTCATTTTTAATGCGTTTAATCTTACGCCATTTCAAGAGGTAAAAGTGGTGATATTAGGTCAAGATCCGTATCATGATTTTGGACAAGCACATGGTTTGTGTTTTTCGGTTCCAGATGGCGTGCCGCATCCTAAATCATTGATTAACATTTTTAAAGAACTTCACGATGATGTGGGTGTATCAATTCCTGTTAGTGGTAATTTAACCCGTTGGGCAATGCAGGGCGTGTTTTTACTTAATGCCACTCTTACCGTTCGCGCACATCAAGCCGGATCGCATCAAAATAAAGGGTGGGAACAGTTTACAGATGCTGTGATTCAACAACTCTCTAAACAACGGGAAGGATTGGTTTTTCTATTATGGGGAAACTATGCTCGCGCTAAAGCCATGCTTATTGATCGAACAAAACATTACATTTTGGAAACAGTGCATCCCTCACCATTATCGGCGCACGCAGGATTTTTTGGATGTAAGCATTTCTCAAAGACAAATGATATTTTACGAAATATTGGAAAAACAGAGATTGTTTGGTAAGAGATATTATTCATTGTAAATAAATCTCTATCAACCCCTCCGGCGCAGAAATAGTAATCGTTTTGTTATCTCTGTCCACCGTTTCAAAAATATCATCTACCGCAGGAATTAAAATCTCAGTTCCGTTATAGTCAATTTGCATGATAGGCTGATGACTTATTTCCATAAAATCAAGACATTTCCCAATATTTCCCTTTTCTTTGTCTATCACATCAAAACCAATTACTTCATGAAAATAGAACTTATTTCCTGTTAAAGGAGGTAAATCACTCATGGGTAAATAGAGTTCCGCTTTTAGTAAGTTTTTGGCATCTTCGCCATCTGTATCCGCAAATTTTACGATTGCCTGATTGGCGCCTTTGTAAATAAACTCTTCAATCATATAAGGCAACATCTCATCTGTATCTTTCAAGAACACTGCATCTAACGTTTTGTATTTTTCAGGTTCATCTGTATCTAAATAGATCACTACTTGCCCTTTATAACCGAAAGTTTTGGTAATTACACCCAAATAAAAAAAATCATCCATTTATTGAAGTTTTTGAAATCTTTCTACTGCATTTATATTCATATCTTTAGAAAGCATGGTTAATGTTTTTTCGGGCACATTCTTTAAATCCAACAAAATTAAAGCATCCACACAATTGTTAAAATCCACATCTATATTAAACGCCAACACTTTACTTCCTAATTGTAAATATCTTTTCACCAACACAGGCAACCCGCGCTGTTTGTTTTCCAAATCAATAATCAGTTTATCCAAAAGTTCCAAACTGTTCACATCTTTTAAATAACTTTTTACAAAACCGAATTTTTCTTTGGGTAGCGGATGAACAGGATTTACAAATTTTCCATTGTAATAATCAAAATGATGTTTTTTGATATATCTTTCAATCAATGTTTTAGAAATATCGGAATAATCATTAGAGATAGAAACGGGACCAATCAGATAGCGATATTCATCGTTTTCTAACAACACTTGCAAAATTCCTTTCCACAACAACATAAGCGTTACGGAGTTTCCTTGATAGGGTTTAATAATGAACGAGCGTCCCAACTCCACCGCTTTATGCAAAACAGGATTTAAAGGTTTGCCTAACTGAAACATAGAATCGGTATAAAACCCTTTTCTTCCATATTTTGTAATAATTTCACTCCCCATTCCAATTCGGTAAGCGCCTACAATAGTTTCGTGCTCTTCATCCCAAATAAAAAGTTGGTGATAATATTCATCGTATTTGTCAAGGTCAAGCGTTTTATTCGTGCCTTCGCCCACTTCTCTAAAAGTGATCTCTCGCAATCTTCCTATCTCTTCAATTACATAGTTAAGTTTTTTAGGATGTGCAAACAACAAAGTAAAAGGGCCCTGTTGAAAGAGGGTGTGTTCTTTTTTTATTTCATTTATTTCACTAACAATCAAATCTTTATTTTGAGATTGCGCAATGGGGGCAATCATCATGTTGGTAGTTTTTGGCGTATCTGTTTTTTCAGTAATCGTTTTTCGCAACAGATCCACATTCATTCTCACAAAATCGGCATACTCTTTATTGTTTAAAGAAGCGGTGCGTACAGGCAAAATGGGCGCACCGATGGCAACTCTTACCGTAGTATTATCTTTTCTATTGAATTGGCGCACCAACTGAATGGTTCGAAAAATGGGATGAAGAAATCCCAAAATATGAAAAGAAAGGGAATTTTTTCCCGACATAAACATAGGAACAATAGGCGCCTTTACCTTTCGAATAAATTTCATCATAGAGTTGGGCCATTTTTTATCCTGTATTCTAAACCCGTGAACAGTAGATACTTCGCCAGCCGGAAACATTGCCAGACAGTTTCCCTCTTTTATATGTTGCAGCGCTGTTTTTATCCCTTTAATATTTTGAGAACTTTTGGAATCAAATGGGTCTACTTCAATAAAAAACTTTTCCAAAACATCCATTCTTCCCAGAAGAAAATTACCCAAGAATTTTACATCCGGGCGAATTCTGGAAATTAAATCAATGAGAACTATGCCATCTAACATTCCTGTGGGGTGATTGCAAATTAAAACGCAACTTCCTTTTTCGGGAACATTTTTCAAATTAGTTTCATCTACTATATATTTAATATTATGTTGGAAGAGATAATGCGCAGTAACATCGTTGCCCAAATACTCAGCGGTGGCGGCGTAAGAATCGTTTAATTTATTAAATCCTAACACATTCATCATCAATTTAGAAAACGATCTTCTCAATTTGTTCGATTGGCGCACGATGTCCTGGGGAGTGATGAGGGGCATTGTTAGTGATTAGATTTCAAAAGTTACAAACAAGGATATGCACTGAATATTTTTTTACATACATATCATTTTTTAAATTAAGATAATGCTGCAAGAAAGCGTTCTGCTTCTATTGCTGCTTTGCATCCTGAAGCCGCTGCCGTACATGCTTGCCGATAGAAAGGGTCTTGTACATCACCCGCTGCAAAAACTCCCGATATACTCGTAAGTGGTCTTTCTCCTTTTGTTTTTATGTATTTCTGTTCATCTAATTCCAATTGTCCAACAAAAAGATCTGTTACAGGTGTTACACCTATTGCAACAAAAATACCATCTAAAGCAATCTCGGTCAACAATTCTGTTTTCGTATTTTGAATTCGTAAACCTGTTACTTTTCTCGAAAATCCATTTTTCACTCCTATTATCTCAATAGTAATAGTATCCATTACCAATTCAATATTTGATGTTTTAAATATTCTATCTTGCAGTACTTTTGTAGCTCTGAAGTTGTCTCGGCGGTGTATAAGATATACTTTTGCGGCTATTTTGGATAGATAGTATGCTTCTTCTAACGCAGTATCTCCCCCCCCAATCACAGCAACAGTTTTTCCTTTAAAGAATGCGCCATCACAGGTGGCACATGTTGAAACTCCAAATCCTCTATATTGTTCTTCGCTATCCAACCCAAGCCAACGTGCTTTTGCTCCAGTAGCAATAATAACAGTTTCTGAAAAAATTTCATGCTCATAGTCCACCACCATACGAAAAGGGTATTTTGAAAAATTAACTTCAGTTATCTCACCCGACCTTATGTCAGTTCCTAAACGTAATGCTTGTTTTTTAAAATTATCCATAATTACAGGACCCGATTCTTCATTAGGATAACCTGGAAAATTTTCTACTTCAGAAGTAATTGTCAATTGTCCACCAGGTTGCATACCTTCATAGATCACAGGATTTATTCCTGCCCTTGAAGCGTAAATTCCAGCAGTATATCCAGCAGGTCCTCCACCAATAATTACACATTTATAAGTCATAATTTTTTTTATTATTAATTGAACGCATTAGAATACTTTCGTATATTGCATGGCAAAAATAATATTATTATGATATTAAAGAACAAAAATTATTCTTTTTATAAATCTATTTTTCAAATTTTCATATATTTTTGCCGCTCCTAACTGCCACCTTAGCTCAGTTGGTAGAGCAACGCATTCGTAATGCGTAGGTCTGCGGTTCAAGTCCGCAAGGTGGCTCAAAACAAAGAAAATGTATGGGTAGAATTTTATCCATTGATTATGGACAAAAAAGAGTAGGATTTGCAGTTACAGATGAATTGCAAATTTGTGCTCATGCATTGGAAACAATACGTGTTTCAAAAGCGTTTGACTATTTAGTAAACTACATCGCAAAAGAAAATGTAGAAACGATTGTGGTGGGAGAGCCCAAAACCATGAATAATACTAATTCAGATGCCGCCCGTTTTATTGAACCTTTTGTGAATCGCTTAAAAAAAGAGTTACAGAATATTAAAATTGAACGTTTTGATGAACGTTTTACCTCAAAGATGGCTTTTCAAACGCTAATAGACGCAGGTGTAAATAAAAAAACACGCACCAATAAAGCACTCATTGATAAAATTAGCGCCACTATTATCCTGCAAGGGTACTTACAATCAATTAAAAAATAAACACTAAACACTATGTTGACTATTTGCGTATTCGGACATCCTGCATTAAGAAAAAAAGCAAGCGAAGTTTCTCTTAATAAACCAAATTTGCAAGAATTTATTGATGAAATGTTTGAAACTATGTATCATGCTGAAGGAGTAGGACTTGCCGCTCCGCAAGTAGGACAAGCATGGAGATTATTTGTTATTGATACCTATGGTTTTAAAGAATCATATCCTGATGTTGAGTTACTTAAAGAGGCTTTTATTAATCCCGAAGTGGTGGAAATTTTGGGAGAGGATTTTACTTTTAACGAAGGTTGTTTAAGTTTGCCGGAAATTAGAGAAGATGTGGTTAGAAAATCAGAAATTATTCTCACTTACTTTAATAGCGAATTTGAAAGAAAAACAACACATTTTAAAGGATTGGCAGCCAGGGTGATTCTACATGAATTAGATCATTTGGAAGGTCATGTTTTTACAGACCGACTTTCTTCTATCAGAAAAATGATTGTAAAGAAAAAATTAAACGATATTGCTTCCGGTAAAACGAAGCCAAAATATAAATCAAAATTTAATTAATTATGAAACAGAAAATATTGATTTGCATTTCCTTTTTTTTATTAATTATGGGAATAAGCTGTCACAGAGAAACAAATAATACGCTACTACAGCAAAAGGGAAAATCGCAAACATGTGTGCTGCAATTATTACAACAAATTGATTCATTGAATAATGTAAGCGAATATGATCCTTTGATTTCACAAGAATACATTTTCAAAGTGGAAGAATTTTGTAATACTTATCCCGAGGATCCAATGGCGGCTGAATTTCTCTTTAAGGCAGGGCTATTAGCCATGGCTGTAGCAAAAAACTCTGATAATTCAGAGGAAACAATATTGTATAGCCAAAAAGCCTTAATTATTTTCGATAATATTTTGAATGTTTATCCTGAATTTAACAGAGTAAAAAATTGCATTCTTAATAAAGGGGTTGTATATGCTGATATTCTCCATGATTATGAAAATGCTGAATTTTATTACAGAGAATTTATAGCAAAATACTCCGCAGATACGCTTGCTATGAATGTTGAATCTTATCTTCAATATTTAGGACAATCTCCGGATGAGATTATTGCCTTATATGGGGAAGAATGGTGATAAGAATATTATTTAAGAGAGGGGAAAATTCACTACTACCCCTGCCTCTGTGAATATTTTTAATAAGTAAACTCCCGAAAGCAAATTCCGAATATCCATTACTATCTCCTTTTCTGCTTTCTGCATTCTGCTTTCTGCATTCTGCTTTCTTCCGTAAATATCAAATACTTCAATCCATGTAACTGGCAACTCATAACTTGTAACTCGTAATTCTCCCGTTGTTGGATTCGGATAAACCTTAATATCCGATACTGTTAATTCATCTATCCCCACAAGAAAGTTCACGGTTACGTCAAGAATGGTTTTTTCTTTATAAAAATCGGTAGAATGGAAATACAGTTTTGCTTTTTTCTCACATTTTTCAACAATATCATCTGCCCCGAAAGTAATAATGAGATCTTTTTTATCGTCCGGTTTTAATGTACTTGAAGTGTGATTTAAATCCATCCAAGGGGTAATGGGTGTTCCGTCCACATAAATTTTCATATCCCAAACACAAAGTTTTGCAGATAATATACCTTCTATGCCTTTTTCGTAAACGGTGGAACTCCAAGTTGCGTTATACCATCTTTGCGTACTTTGCGTATTTTGCGTTTCCTTTGCGCACTTTGTGGTAAAAAAACGCTTTCTTTGAAGGCAACTACCTCAGGCAATGAACATGTTTTCAACATTGCTACCTTTGCAGGGGAAGAGAGATTCGAACTCCCACCGACGGTTTTGGAGACCGCTGTTCTACCCTTAAACTATTCCCCTATTTTGTATAAGCAAAACATTTGTTGCCCATACAAAATTTGTATTAATCTAAAATTTTTGTTACTTGTCCTGCTCCCACTGTACGTCCACCTTCGCGGATAGCGAAACGAAGTCCTAAGTTGATAGCGATTTCAGATAACAATCTCACAGTGATAGTCAAGTTGTCGCCGGGCATAACCATTTCTACGCCTGCGGGAAGCATAACTTCACCTGTTACGTCAGTTGTACGGAAATAGAACTGCGGGCGGTATTTGGTATGGAATGGAGTGTGACGGCCGCCTTCCTCTTTTTTCAAGATATAAACTTCGGCTTCAAACTCTTTGTGAGGTTTAATAGAACCTGGTTTTGCGATTACCATACCTCTACGGATTTCATCTTTATCAATACCGCGAAGTAAAAGACCAACATTATCGCCGGCTTCACCGGTATCCAAAATTTTGCGGAACATTTCTACTCCGGTAACCACAGATTTCAATTTTTCTGCGCCCATACCGATAATATCTACGGGGTCGCTGGTGTGAATAACGCCTGTTTCAATTCTTCCGGTGGCAACCGTACCACGTCCGGTAATGGAGAATACGTCTTCAACGGGCATTAAAAATTCTTTATCTTTATCCCGAACAGGAAGCGGAATGTAGGTATCTACAGCATCCATAAGTTCCATAATTTTTTCTACCCATTGAGGTTCTTTATTCAATCCACCTAGTGCTGAACCTTGAATAACAGGGGTGTTGTCACCGTCAAAGCCATAGAATGATAAGAGTTCACGAATTTCCATTTCCACGAGTTCAAGAAGTTCGGAGTCATCCACTAAGTCAACTTTGTTCATAAAAACCACCAATTTAGGAACGCCTACCTGACGTGCCAACAAGATATGTTCGCGAGTTTGGGGCATAGGTCCATCGGTTGCAGCCACTACGATAATAGCGCCGTCCATTTGCGCAGCGCCGGTTACCATGTTTTTAATATAGTCGGCGTGTCCGGGACAGTCCACGTGAGCATAGTGACGATTTGCGGTTTGATACTCAACGTGTGCTGTGTTAATAGTGATACCGCGTTCTTTTTCTTCCGGAGCGTTGTCGATGGAGTCAAAACTACGTACTTCGGATAGTCCTTTATCTGCTAATACCATAGTAATAGCGGCAGTTAAGGTTGTTTTACCATGGTCAATATGGCCAATGGTTCCCACATTTACGTGGGGTTTGGAGCGTTCAAATTTTTCTTTTGCCATTGTTTTATCAATTAAAGGTTATTAAATTATTAAATCTATTTTATAAGAATAGAGGTTGTTTTTATTCATTTTTGAGCCATTGACGAGAGTTGAACTCGTGACCCCTTCCTTACCAAGGAAGTGCTCTACCACTGAGCTACAACGGCTTACATTTTTATGTTTCATTTTAAGGGGTGCAAAAATATACTTTTTTCTAATATAGTGTTTTTGATACCTATTTTTTCCAGAGCAAAATCATTAAAAATAAAAGATGATTTTTGATTATGGTTTTATATGAGATCTGATTTTTACCTTAAAAAATATTAAAACACTTTAGTAGCAATAAGATACAAAGAAAATTATAACCTTATTACCTGATTTTTTGATTCAACACAGAGTTCACAGAGAAGCATAAAGTTTCACAGAGAATTTAATTTGATTATTAGTTATAAACAGTTGTTTGTTAATATTTTATATGCTGAACGTAAGGATATTTTTTTATATATTTGCCTCGTAATCAATAAATTAAATTTATTATGAAGAAATCATTTTTATCTTATTTTTGCACCATGAAAGACCATAGAATTAACAGAAAAAAACGTCATCCATTAATAACTTTGTTTTTGCAATGTTGTTGGGTGTTCTTAATATTTTAGTATGGTTTCAATTTCTTCTAAATTTTCTTCATTAAAAATCAACGGTGGCGCAATACGTAAAGCAGTATCACACCACAAAAACCAATCGGAAAAAAGACCTTTTTCTAAAAATGAATATAAAGTTTTAAAGTTTATTTCTTTGTCATGAAAATCTACCGCAATCATAAATCCTTTTCTGCGAATCTCTTTTACATGATGAATATTCCAAAGAATAGTTTCCAATTTTTTCCCGATCATCTCTGCATTTTTCCACATTTTGTTTTCTGTAATGAGTTTCAGATGTGCTAAGCCTGCGGCACAACACACCGGATGTCCGCCAAAAGTGGTAATATGCCCTAACACAGGATGGTGAGTAAGCACGTTCATTATTTTTTTTTCTGCTATAAATGCGCCCAACGGCATACCGCCGCCAAATGCTTTTCCGAGCAACAGAATATCAGGAGTAATATCATAATGCTCAAAGGCAAACAGTTTTCCTGTGCGCCCTAAGCCTGTTTGAATTTCGTCTGCAATGAGTAAAGTTCCGGTTTCTTCACAGCGTTGTCTCAGTTTTTTCCAATATTCTGTGGTGGCAATTCTTATGCCTGCTTCTCCTTGAATCAATTCCGCAATAATGGCTGCGGTTTCTTCTGTAATTATCTGTAAATCTTCTTCCAATCCGAAACGAATGGCTTTGGTATCTGGTAATAAGGGTTGGAAAGCGTTTTTGTATGTTTCATTACTCATCATACTCATGGCACCGTGCGAACTTCCGTGATAGGCATTTTCAAAGTGTATCAGTTCTTTACGCCCTGAATAACGTTTGGCTAATTTTAACGCGCCTTCCACTGCCTCAGAGCCGGAATTAACAAAAAACACAGAGTTTAAAGATGCCGGCAAAAACGAACACAGTTTTTCTGCTAATTCTACTTGGGGTTTTTGAATAAGTTCGCCATACACCATCAAGTGCATATACTTTTCTGCCTGTTCTTTAACAGCATTGATAATTGCAGGATGTGAGTGTCCCATATTACAAACGGAAATTCCGGCAATAAGGTCTAAATATTTTTTTCCAAATGTATCGTAAAAGTAAATCCCTTCTGCGCGTTCTATTTCAAGAGCAAGAGGTGCATCGGAAGTTTGGGCGATGTATTTGTAAAAAGATTTTTTCATTTAATACTTACAATAAATTTTAAAATTTTGCGCGAAAATAAAATTAATTCCTAAAAAGTATATTTTTGCCAATCTTTTTAGGAGCGGGATGTAGCGCAGCCCGGTAGCGCGCTTCGTTCGGGACGAAGAGGCCGCAAGTTCGAATCTTGTCATCCCGACAAAAAATATTTAACCAACTGATAATCAGTAGAATAAAACGATTTTCAGAAAGTTAGTGATATAAGATTGATATAAATTTGTGTTTTAAACCATACTTTGTCCCGAATAAAAAAAAGTCGGGGAAAAAATATGTTTTGACTTTCATTATCTCATCACCATTACGCGTTGGCAAACTGTCCCAAAAACCTTACGTCGTTTTCAAAAAAGAGGCGGATGTCGTTGATTTTATATTTGAGCATTGCCATACGTTCAATTCCCATGCCGAAAGCGTATCCGCTGTATTCTTTGGAATTGATACCACAGTTATCTAAAACGTTGGGGTCTACCATTCCACATCCGAGTATCTCTACCCAACCGGATTGTTTGCACACATTACAACCTTTTCCTCCACAAATCTTACATTCAATATCCATCTCTGCAGAAGGCTCTGTAAAAGGAAAATAAGAAGGACGCAGTCGAATCTTGGTATCAGTTCCAAACATCTCTTGTGCAAAAAATAACAACACTTGTTTCATTTCAGCAAAAGAGACTTCATTGGCAATATACAATCCTTCAACTTGATGAAAAATACAGTGAGAACGTGCGGTAATAGTTTCGTTGCGATATACTCTGCCCGGACAAATCACCCGAATGGGCGGCGGACAACTTTCCATTGTACGCACTTGCAGTGAAGAAGTGTGCGTGCGAAGCAAAAACTCAGGATTTACATTTACAAAGAAAGTATCTTGCATATCTCGCGCCGGATGTTCTAACGGAAAATTCAACGCCGAAAAAACGTGCCAATCATCTTCAATATCAGGACCAGAAACAGATGAAAAACCAATCTTTTCGAAAATTTCACACACTTCATTCATTACAATAGAAACAGGGTGCATGGCGCCAAGTGAATAAAGGGTTGCTGGTCGAGTTACATCAATTTCCGAATTAAAAACAGTGGCTTCGTTTTCCACTCTGTTTTTGTGCATCTCGTACAATTCTTGCGCATACTGTTTTAAATTGTTCACTGCTTGCCCAAATTCTTTACGCAAATCGGGTGTTACCTCTTTGATTTCGCCGAGCAACTGTTGCAAATCACTTTTTTTACTGAGAAACTGCAATCGAAACTGTTCTAAATGCTCGCCTGCTTCTACACGAAACTGCTCTAACTGTTCTTTTATTTCTTTTATTTTAGGATTCATAATCACTCTTCTTGCTTATTAATCCAACTTAATTTCAATTACTTTGGCTTTATCGAAGTAGTGTGTATGAAGCAACTCGTGGGATTTGTGTCCGCAGGGTTCGCCTAAGAAATCTTTATAAATTTCTTTAATGGATGGGTTTTCGTGAGATTTTCTGACAGGCATATTTCTGTCGGCTTCATAAATAGCTTCCCAACGGGCTTTAATAATATCGCTGTTGCCATGGTGCAACGGTTGTCCGCCTCCATCAATACATCCCCCCGGACATGCCATCACTTCAATTGCATGAAATTGTGATTTTCCTTCTTTAATATCGTTCAACAACCTGCGGGCATTGCTCAATCCGTGTGCAATACCGATGTTGAGCGGCAATCCGTCCACATCAATAGTTGCCGAGCGTACACCTTCCAAACCGCGAAGTTCGGTAAAATCAATTTTGGGAAGTTGTTTTTTTGTAATCACTTCGTAAGCGGTTCTTACAGCGGCTTCTATCACGCCTCCAGTAGTTCCGAAAATTACGGCGGCGCCGGTAGATTCGCCTAACGGGGAATCGAAAGGAGTCTCTTCCAATGAGTTAAAATCAATATTTGCCTGTTTGATTAATGTGGCTAATTCGCGAGTAGAGATAGAGAAGTCCACATCAGGATTTCCATTTACTTTAAATTCATCGCGGGCGCATTCATATTTCTTTGCTAAACAAGGCATTACGGAAACTACTATCATATCTTCACGTTTCACGCCAATTTTATCGGCAAAAAATGATTTGGCAATAGCGCCAAACATTTGCTGCGGCGATTTTGCGGTAGAAGGTATCTCTTTCAGATCAGGGAAGTGATATTCAAAGAAGTTTACCCATGCAGGACAGCAAGAGGTTAACAGTGGCAATTTCACATCCTTATCACCTTTTAAATGGCGGGTCAATCTGTCAATCAACTCGGTTCCTTCTTCCATAATGGTTAGGTCGGCGCTCCAATCGGTATCAAAAACATAGTCAAATCCGAGCGCTTTTAGTGCGGCGGTTAATTTACCGGTAACGATAGATCCGGGTTTCATGCCGAACTCTTCGCCGAGTGCAACGCGCACTGCGGGCGCCACTTGCACCACTACGGTTTTCTTTTCATCGGAAATAGCGCGAATAATTTTCGGAGTATGATCCACTTCAACTAATGCACCCACCGGACAAACGGCAACGCACTGCCCACAGAATGTGCAGTTTGAGTAACTCAATTTTTGGTTGAAAGCGGTAGAAACTACTGCGGGAAAACCTCTTTCAATGGCAGACAACGCGCCAACAGTTTGAAAATCATTGCACATGGTTTCGCAACGGCGACACATCACGCATTTGTTCATATCTCTTACAATGGAGGGTGATACTTCTACTTTGTAAGATGATTGTTCACCTTGAAATGGAATTTCGCGCACGCCAAAACGAATAGCCAACGCTTGCAGTTCACAGTTACCGCTTTTGGCACACACTAAACAGTCGGCGGGGTGGTCGCTCAAAATCAGTTCTAATACGGTTCTACGAGAATTTAGTACGCGGATGGAGTTGGTTTTTACCACCATTCCGTCCATACATTCGGTAACGCATGCGGGCGCCAAATTGCGTCTTCCTTCTACTTCTACCACACAAATACGGCATCCGCCCGGATGGTTATGAATGTTCATTCCTGCCAATTCAAAATGGCACAAAGTAGGAATATCAATTCCAATTTCGCGTGCCGCTTTTAATATTGTAGTACCTTTTGGTACAGATACTTCTTTATGATCTATTGTTAATTTTATGTTGTCCATTATCTTATTTTTATTTGATTGATATTGCATTAAACTTACATTTTTCCATACATGCACCACATTTGATACAGGTATTTTGATTGATTTCGTGGGGCATTTTCTTTTCGCCTTTAATAGCGCCTACGGGGCAAGCGCGCGCACACGCCGTGCAGCCAATACAAAGGTCAGGGTCAATAATATAACTTTTCAACGCTTTACATTGTCCTGCGGGACATTTTTTCTCATTTACGTGAGCTACATACTCCTCCCAAAAGTTTTCGATAGTGGAAAGTACGGGGTTAGGTGAGGTTTGTCCCAATCCGCAAAGCGCTGTATCTTTGATAACTTTACTTAAGTTTTTCAGTTGGTCAAGATCTTCCATATTTCCTTTTCCTTCTGTAATTTTATCAAGCAATTCATACAGACGTTTATTTCCGATTCTGCAGGGAGCGCATTTTCCGCAAGATTCCTCCACCGTAAAATCCAAGTAAAATTTGGCAACGGAAACCATACAGTCGTCTTCATCCATTACGATCATTCCGCCGGAGCCCATCATAGAGCCAGCAGCGATGAGGTTGTCGTAATCAATGGGAGTATCCAAGAATTTTTCTGTCAGACAGCCGCCGGAGGGACCTCCGGTTTGCACGGCTTTAAAATTTTTATCATCTTTTATCCCGTTTCCAATTTCATAAATTACTTCGCGAAGCGTAATTCCCATGGGAACTTCAATCAGTCCCACGTTGTTAATTTTTCCTGCTAATGCAAATACTTTTGTACCTTTTGATTTTTCGGTTCCGATAGCGGCAAACCATTCCCACCCTTTAAGGATAATAACGGGAATATTGGCAAATGTTTCCACGTTGTTCACGTTGGTAGGTTTTTTCAGATAACCTTCCTGTGCAGGGAAAGGAGGTTTGAAAGTGGGTTCGCCGCGGTCGCCCTCCATAGAGTGAATCAATGCGGTTTCTTCGCCACAAACGAATGCTCCGGCACCGTATCTCAGTTCAATATCAAAATTGAAACCGGTACCGAAAATATTTTGTCCTAATGCGCCAACTTCTTCCGCCTGTTTGATTGCGATGAGCAAACGTTCAATGGCAAGGGGATATTCTGCGCGGATGTAGATAAGTCCTTTATTAGCGCCGATACAGAAACCGTTAATAGCCATTGCTTCCAGTACGGAGTGGGGGTCGCCTTCTAAGATTGATCTGTCCATAAAAGCGCCAGGGTCTCCTTCGTCTGCGTTACAAAACACATATTTTTGGTCTGCATGATTTTTACTTGCAATTTCCCATTTTACTCCGGTGGGGAATCCGCCGCCGCCGCGACCGCGCAGCCCCGATTTTTTAATGGCCTCAATAGTAGCCTGCGGATTATTGGTTTCTAAAACAGAAGCCAATGCGGCATAACCGTTGCGCGCGATATAATCTTCAATATTTTCAGGATTGATAAATCCGCAGTTGCGCAAGGCTATTCGTATTTGTTTGTAATTATTTTCCATAGAGAGTGTTATGATTTATAGTTCAACTTTTTCGTAATTAACTGGGATTACAGTGTCTAACATTTCGTTGCCTGCAAAATATTTAGCAACAAGTTCTTCCGCTTTTAGCGGGGTAATATATCCAAAAACGACGGGTTTTTGTCCGGGTTTTGTAACTTCCACCGTAGGTTCGGCGTAGCAGTATCCCATGCAGCCGGTTTGCGTAACAGTGGCGGGGATATTTCGTTTGTTACATTCGTTCATGATTACTTCCATAACATGTTTGGCTCCTGAAGCGATGCCGCAAGTAGCCATTGCTACTTTCACCTGAATATTTTCGCTTTGTTCGCGAATTGAAATAGCCGATTGAAGATCTTCTCTTTTTTTCTTCAAATCTGCCAACGATTTAATTTTTTCCATTTTAATTTATAATATTGATTAATATATATTTATGATAATAATTTGACTAAAAAAACATTTTTTTCTAACGGGTGCGAAATTATATAAAAGTTTGGGATATGTATTGTTTATTTACTAAGAAAAAAATTGTTCAATTTATAATATTTTTTTGTCGTTTTTGTACTTTCTGTAACCAAATTGGTAATATAATCAGTCCTAATGCTAAATAAGGATAGTAAGAAATGGCGCGCCACAGTACTGCTATAGCAGCATGGGAGTGTTCGGGAAAATCGTTTCTGAAAAAAGCGGAAAAACTCACTTCGGCAATTCCGCTGGCTCCGGGCGTAGGGCTAATTAACAATATTACCCACATGACCAACTGTTTGGCAAAAATAAGCAACTGTTGCATGATACTAAAGCCTAATTCAGGGTTGAGCGCTAATATTAAGAAATTGAGTACCATGAAACGTGCTGTCCATGAGAAAGCGGTGGCGATGAATGCTTTTGTCCAATAAAAAAAGGATTTTCCTTTCAATTCTATGGAAGCTGTAATAAGTTCATCGCCTGTTTTTTCCATGTTGGGTTGCCATCTTTTTAAAAATGAAAAAGAAAAAAGTTTTACTAATAGTTTTTTTATTCCTTTTGGCGCAACAAAAATACCTAAGGTGATACCTGTAGTCATTGTAATTATGACTGCATAGCCAACAAAAAATAGTATCATGGGATTGAAAGGTAAATACTCACCGAATTGTACAATGTTGATTCCTAATATTAAAAGAAGCAAGGCAACTGTGAGAATATAAAATATTTCGTCTAACATTGCTGTTGTGAGTACTATAGCCGTACTTTTGCCTAATGTTATTTTTTCTTGATACACAAAATAGATGGCAAACGCCGATCCGCCCACCATAGATGGAGTTACCGAAGAAGCAAATTCCCAAAGCATTACTACGTGCCAACTATCTAACCAACTTAATTGTTTTTCAGTTAATATTCTTATTCGCACTATATACATTAAATCTCTCAACACCATACAAAAAAGCGCTAATAGAATATACTTAAAACTGATTTCGATCCCTTTTAACACAGATAAATCAAATTTTGAAGCATATAAAGAGTAGGCAGAGAATGCTATTCCTATTGCTATTGGGATTAAGATGCGTTTGAGGCTAAAAACAGAGTTAATGTTTGGATTTGAGAATTGCACGATAATTTATTGAGTGGCAAATAAACATGAAATTTTTAAAATCATACAAAGATAAATCAATATGTTTTTTCAAAATACTTCAAAGGAAAAACAAAAAATAAAGTATCTAAAAAAAATCATTTGCAAACTCATAATAGACTATCCCAAATTTTCTCCGTGGCGCCAAGATTATCTGCGACGTATTTTTTGCAAATATCACAAACATTTTTATAGAGTATTTGATTTTTTGAAAATTCAAATAATTTTTGCGCCATATCATTCGCTTTTATTATTGAAAATGCACCGCCTCGTTCAATCAACTCTATTGCTTCTTTAAATTTTTGATAATGAGTACCAAAAAAGATTGGCTTTTCAAAAACGGCAGCTTCCAAAATGTTGTGTAATCCTGTTTTAAATGCTCCTCCGATATAGGAAACATCAGCATATTTATAAATTTTTCTTAATAATCCGATAGTATCAATAATCAGTACTTCAGCATTTGCAAGATTTTTATTGTTTTTTTCAGAAAAACAAACTACTGAAAATGAAGAAAATAGTTTGATAATTTTTTCAATATGATTTTTTTCTACTAAATGTGGCGCTATAATAAGTTTATAATCGGTGTTAATGTTAGGAAACAATTCGGATAGTAATTTTTCATCGGGTAGCCAAGTACTTCCTGCCACAATTAATTTTTTATCGCTTTTATAAGAAGTAATAAAATCTAATGAAAAGGATTGGTGGGCAGTGGCATACACGCTATCAAAGCGCGTATCGCCGGTAACGGTTACTTTTGATAAGCCATGCTGAAACAGGATTGTTTTTGATTCTTCATTTTGTACAAAAAAATGAGTACACTTTTTCAAATGTTGCAAAAACCACTTTCCATAACTCTTAAAAAAGTATTGATGAGTTCTAAAAATTGCAGAAACATAATAAAATGGAATATTTGATTTTGAGAGTTCGTACATATAATTATACCAATATTCATATTTTATAAAGAAAACTTTTTGAGGTTTTACAATTTGGATGAATTTTTTTGCATTTTTTGGAGTATCAGCAGGCAAATAGGTTATAATATCAGCAATAGGGTCATTTTTTTTAACTTCAAAACCGGAGGGCGAAAAAAAAGAAAGTAAAAGTGAAACATTTTTTTCTTCCTGTTTCAATTTTTCCATCAAAGGTTTTCCCTGTTCAAATTCACCCAGCGAGGCGCAGTGAAACCAAACTATATTTTCTTTTCCATAGCATTTATTTTCAAGTAGATAGAAGATATCTTTTTTTCCGGCATTCCATAACTTTGCTTTTCTATAAAAGGGGGAAGCGAATTTAATTACGCATGCAAAAGATTGAATACAAAGCGTGTATAGAAATCGCATATTTTTAAAAAGTGTAATAGGTGGTTACACGATTTGTTTCATAAAAAGGTAAAATCCAACCTACTTTTATTCCTAACAGTCCGCTAAATTTTCTTTTTAAATTGCTGGTAGGTCCTTGAAGATTGCCAACGAAGATGTAACCTCTATCAGGTTTAGAGAAAATTTCCCATACTTCAATACCTGCGTAGAAACTGAGTACTCTTTTTTTGTGCATAAACAGATAGCCAAAAAACTGGTTCAGCGCAATGGCAGAGGAGCGTTGGTCGTATCCTAAACGGTATGTTTTTTGGTCAATTTGTGGATAATAATTATTTGGGTCTGTGAAATGAATTTTATGTCCAAAATATCCCACACCAAATTTGAGCCACAGTCCTGAGTTTTTCCAGCGGTCTAAAGGAATTATTTTGCCTGCTGAAACGCCAAAGTACCAATATCTTCCCTCGTAGGCAAGTTTAGTTCCATTATTACCTGCACCATTAAATACTACGGGAATTGTATCTTTATTGTTGTCTCTTAGAATTTGAAACCACATATCTCCTAGATACTTATCAGGGCTTTCTCTCAATTTACTCCCAAACATATAGTTAAATGCGAAATCAAAAGTCCAGTTTGATTTAGTTTTAAAGGTAAAATCAAGTCCAACATTATAATTAAAATTAAATGTTGAAGATAAATATCCTTGTCCAAAAGGAAGTTGCGTAGAAAAATTAGGGCTGCCCCAAATCATAAATGTTGCAGAATCCACATAGTTATTATCTTTTCTGTAAAATTCCTGAGTGTAACTTTTGGTTGTTATGGCAATAAAAATAAAAAAAAACAGGATAATATTTCTATTCATAATATTTGTAACTTTTTTATTTCATAGTATTTTGATAGAAAACGCAATAGATCAGAAGATAATTGTTGATAAAAGAAACTGATTGGAGAAATGTTTTCAAAAAAATGGTGAGAGATATTGGCAAGATGATACAGAATATCTTCTTTTTCAGAGTATTGAAAAGATCCGGTATAAGCGATATCTCTATCTTTCAGCGCCCATAAATAACAATTCGTATTATAAACATTTATACAAATAGCATCTGTTATGGCTAAATAGTTTTCTTTTAAATAATTATGCATAACAGTAATTTCATGAATAGTATCTTCCTCTTTTTGTTTAGGATAGATTAAAAAAAAATTGTCTAACTCATCTTTACAGATTTTTTCTTGTTGTAGATTATCGTGCATAATATTCCAATACTCTTGAATTTTTTCTTCGTTACATAATTCTTTTGGAACTAAGTAAGCGGGAGTATCGGTGATTATGGTTGGCATGAATATAAAAATTTATTCCCAACTACCTGAAGTACCTGAATCGTTAAGCGATCCTAACCACATCGGTTTATATTGTGATTGGTATGACGTTTCTTCTGCTAATCCACTATAAAACAACCTGTTTGATATTTTACTAAACAGATTGGCATCTTTGGGAGAGATGGTTTTTTCTAAATTGGATAGAATATCATCTATGGGAACGTCAATCCGATAAACCGGAATTTCGTAAGTTTTGCTGGATATGGTTCCTAACTGAATTTCAAATTTTTTGCCATCACAATAAGGAATGAATTCAAAATTCTTCAAACTCTCTAATGTAACATTAGGATCTGACTCTACAATTTTATCTTTCGCGGGGATAGAGACCACCACTTTTTTAATTAAACCCGCTTTATAAGCAGCCTCTTCTGACATATCTTCGGGGATTTCTCCTGAAGTTTGGATAATTTGTACCGTTCCATGATTTACGAAATCTACTAAGGTATCTATATCGCCGGCATATTTTTTAAACTCATTACGATATACGGTTTGAACGGCGCGAATGGTAATCAATCGCGCTTTTATTTCTTCTGCGCGTTGATTATAAGAAGATTTGTATTTTTCAGGACGCAAAATACTACGTGTGGCAAGAAGCGCCAAAAATAGCGCAACAACAATGAGCAAAATGTTGAATAAAGTTTTAACTTTCATATTATTGATTTATTTTTTATTGAATACTTATTCCTTTTTTTAAAGGAAGCAAAAATAGAAAAATAATTAATACATATTAATATGGTTCTTTGAAACTAAAAAAAAAAAAAATATTTTTTAGAAAAAAATTTATTTTTGCCGAACAGAAATCAGAAAAAAACTAACTAATCCAATAGAAAATGTTTATAGAAAATGTGAAATTATCATACTTGTTTTGTCTCTTATTGGTGTTTCCCTTATTAAGTATAGCACAAGTAGATCAAAGCAAAACCAATCAACTCCATTTCAGTGAAAGCGATACGCTTTCTTTTGCAGAAACTTCTTTTGAAGATAGTGATGAAGAAGAGGTGGATGAATTTGAAGATGACCACGGCGCAGACCAATCCATGATGTTTATCTATTTTAATTGGATGCCCGGATATGGCGTATATTCAAATTTTGATATTTTAAAACTTCATTATGTTCACGATCGTACTGTTCATCCGGATACTATTGTTTTGAAAAATTATGTGCATCCCGCTAATTATAAAGCCACTTCATTTTATGGAGTAAAAAGACGAAGAAATAGATACCACTGGGGCATTGATATTCCCTTTCCAGAAGGAACTCCCGTGGTGGCTGCCTTTGACGGAATTGTGCGTATATCTACTTATAATAATGGTGGTTATGGAAATTTGGTAGTGGTTCGGCATGAAAATCGGTTGGAAACCTATTATGCGCATTTAGTTAGGCGTTTGGTAAATCCCGGACAAACAGTTAAAGCGGGCGATACCATTGGATTAGGTGGAAACACAGGGCGCTCAAGGGGAAACCATTTACATTTTGAAACACGCTATCTGGGACAACACTTTAACCCCGCAAGAATTATTGATTTTACCAACTACAAACTTTCGTGTGATACGCTTTATATTGGAGGAAAGGTAATTAAAACAAACACGGATCCCATTGCAGCCAATTCTGCGGTTCAAAATGGACAACCTTTAGATCCATCGCCGGTTTATATTACGGTAAAAAGGGGGGACACATTGGGCGCATTGGCGAAAAAATACAGGACAACGGTAAGCACTATTATGAAACTGAATAAAATGAAAAGCGATTTTTTGCGCGAGGGGCAACGGTTGAGAGTAAAATAAAAAAGCCCGCAAAAGCGGGCTTTTTTCAAATTTTACCTACCACCTTTTACTTTATTTTCAGGCTTTTTAGGTTCTTCCTTAACAGGTTCTTCTTTAACAGGTTCTTCTTTAACAGGTTCTTCAACTTTTGGTTCCTCTTTCACTGTCGGTTTCGGAGTTGTCGGTTTTGGGGTAGTAACTGCAACCGGTGCATCAGCAACAGGTTCGTCAATGGTTGTTTCTTCCACAGCAACTTCATCGGTTACTGTTTCAACGGGAGTAGATCTGTTTCCGCAAGCAATAAAAAGAGTTGCGGCTGCGAGAATTAAAAATAATTTTTTCATATTCGTAGATTTTAATGATTTTGTTGGTTAAATTATTTTGCTACTTTGAAAATTAAATAAAATGTGCCTTTATAGGGGTGAACTTCACCACGCAACATTCTAGATTTGGCAACAGGATAATCTTCATTAATTGGTACTTCTAATCTCAAAGTTTCTTTATCCAATTCTTTAATAATACCTCTGAGTTTAAAGTACTCATTGTTTTCATCATCATAGTAAGCACCCATATAGAATTGAACCCAAGTTTCATTTTCTTGGAATTCCCATCTTCCCATATTTTCTTCTTTTCCTGCTTCATTCCAATCACATTTTTCTTTTTCATAGGACATAACAAAAGATTTGTCATCTTTAAAATAGAAGATGTCGTCTTTTTCGCAATCAAAAAAGAATCCTCCATTCAAAAGATCTGTATCACACCATTCATCGTTGTTCAGCTGATAGTCGGGAGAACATGTTGCTTGGTTAAGAATCCACCCTTTTTTTTGTGTTAGCATTTCTTCTTTTGTGAGTTCTTTATCACCGCATGAAGTGAATGCAAAGGCTATCATAATAGCCATTGAGATTAAAATTAATTTTTTCATGTTTTTAAAATTTAAGTTAATAATGAAATTATGTGGCAAAAATATAAAAAAAAAAATACAATAGTAACAAATAAAAATTTCTGGTTAATTTTTTTATATATTTTTGCTACATAATTTTAATTACAGATTAAAAATTACAAATTACGGATGAATCACTAATCATTAACCACTATTATGCAAATCTACAATACCCTATCCAAACAAAAAGAAACTTTTGAACCTATTGTGCCAGACAGAGTAGGCTTGTATGTTTGCGGACCTACCGTTTACGGAGAGCCGCACTTAGGACACGCACGTCCTGCCATTACTTTCGACATTTTGTTTCGCTATTTAACCCATATTGGATACAAAGTGAGATATGTGCGTAATATCACCGATGTGGGACATTTAGAAAACGATGCTGATGAAGGAGAAGATAAGATCGCCAAAAAAGCACAAGTAGAACAACTTGAACCTATGGAAGTGGCACAGTTTTACATTGACAGTTATCATCGGGCTATGGATAAACTGAATGTGTTACGTCCTTCTATTGAGCCACGCGCATCCGGTCATATTATCGAACAAATTGAAGCCATTGAAAAAATTATTGAAAAAGGCTATGCTTACATTTCAAACGGTTCTGTTTATTTTGACGTGCCGAAATATAATGAAGATTATGGCTACGGTAAACTCTCTGGTAGAGTGTTGGAAGAGATGATTTCTAACACCCGTGCCTTAGACGGACAACAGGAAAAGAGAAACCCTGCCGATTTTGCCCTCTGGAAAAAAGCCGCTCCGGAGCATATTATGAAATGGCGCTCTCCCTGGAGTATAGGTTTCCCTGGATGGCATATTGAGTGTACCGCAATGGGAGCAAAATATTTGGGAGAACAATTTGATATTCACGGCGGAGGTATGGATTTGTTATTCCCGCACCACGAATCGGAAGTGTGCCAGGCTACTGCGATAAATGGAAAAGAAGCGGTGAGATATTGGATGCACAACAACATGATTACTATTGACGGACAAAAAATGGGTAAATCGTTAGAAAACTTTATTACACTTAATGAGTTTTTTACAGGAAACCATCCTTCGTTGCAGTGTTCCTATTCACCCATGACTATCCGTTATTTTATCTTACAGGCGCATTA
>WRNX01000001.1 GCA_009776395.1 Lentimicrobiaceae bacterium | reverse complement strand
CAGCGGCATCGCCGTCAAATACGGCGCCACCGACGGCTTCATCCCCATAGCAGGCGTAACCGTTACCGGCGCACCCGAAATCATCAGCCTCACCATCTCCCCCAAGACCGCCAACCTGCAAGCCGGCGCCTCCCAACAGTTCACCGCCACCGTCATCACCGAAGGCGGTGCCGACGAAACCGTTACCTGGAGCATCACCGGCAACCACTCGACGCTCACCACCATCAGTGCCACCGGACTGCTCACCCTCGGCGCCAACGAAACCGCCGAAACCATCACCGTCCGCGCCACCTCCGCCTTCGACCCAACATTCCACGACGACGCAATCGTTACCACCGGCAACGTCGGCATAGCCCCCCCAAGCTCCCCCGAAGAGGGGGATGTGCGAGTGTATCCGAACCCGACGAACGGAGAATTGAGAATTGAGAGTGGAGAATTGAGAATGGAGAATGTGGAGATATTTGATATTTACGGTAGAAATGTAGGGTCTAAATTCCCCTCCAAAAATTTGGAGGGGTGTCAGCCGAAGGCTGACGGGGTGGTTTTTGATATTTCCCATTTGCATGCGGGTATCTATTTCTTAAAGATTCACACCGAAAACGGAATAGTAACGAGAAAAGTGGTGAAAGAGTGATTAGTTATTAGTGATTAATGATTAGTGATTAGTGATTAGTGATTAGTTATTAGTGATTAATGATTAGTGATTAATGATTAGTGATTAGTGATTAATGATAACTGAAAACTGAAAACTGATAACTGAAAACTGATAACTAATAATTATGAAAGGAATCATCACAAAATCAACGGGACTATGGTATGAAGTGAGAACAGAAAATGGGGAAACTGTTCCATGCAGGTTGCGGGGAAAATTTAGAATTGATGGAAATAAAAATACCAATCCCGCTGTGGTGGGAGACCATGTGAGTTTTGATTTAGAAAAAGATAATACAGGTTTTATTACAGAAATTGAGAAACGAAAAAACTATATTGATAGAAAATCAACCAAACTGTCAAAAATTAATCACTTGATTGCTGCCAATATTGATCAGGCATTTTTGTTGGTAACCTTAAAAGAACCGCGCACCTCTTTGGGATTTATTGACAGATTTTTAGTGGCATGCGAAGGGTTTCGCATTCCGGTGTGTATTGTTTTTAATAAAATGGATATTTATTCATTGAAAGAGATTAATAAAATAGAGGAACTCGCACTACTGTATCAATCTATTGGTTATGAAGTAATTCAATCATCTATAATAGAAAATAAAGGAATTGGTATTATAAAAAAAATGATGCAAGGTAAAGTTTCTCTTTTCAGCGGACATTCCGGCGTTGGAAAATCTGCCATGATTAATAGTATTGATGCTGAACTACATCTGAAAGTGGGGGAGATTTCTCAATTTCACAATAAAGGAAAACATACGACTACTTTTGCACAAATGTTTCCCCTTTCACAAAGCGGTTTTATTATTGATACGCCGGGAATTAAAGAATTTGGATTAATTCAATATTCACGAGAAGAGATTAGAGATTATTTTCCTGAAATTCGCGCTTACAATAATCAGTGTCGTTTTCACAATTGTTGTCATGTAAATGAGCCTGACTGCGCCGTTAAAAAAGCAGTAGAGGAGCGTAAAATACCCTCCTCCCGCTATTTAAACTACCTTGCTATTTTACAGGCAGATGATATGAAATTAGCCGATTGGCAATTATTGTAAAATGTCGCCTTTACAATTGAGCAGCAATAACGAATTTGCAGGATCGTTAGTAACAATCTCTATTGTTGCACTTTGCGCACCACGTCTGTTTCTTGATGTTAAGGTAACTGTTAAAGTGGCAAAACCGTCTTTGGGTATCTCCATTTTATCTGAAACAATTGAAAATACAGTGTTAGATGATTTTAATTGTCTAATAAACAAAGGGTTTTTACCTTTATTAGTGATGGTAATTTGTTTGGTAGGATTGGTATTTTTTTCAACTTTTTCAAAATCTAACGTGGCGGTTTCCAATTCTGCTTTGGGCGCATCCTGTAATTGTTTGGGAGTTAATTTTGAAAAATCTTCTTTTATGGAAGACTCAATGATCATCGTTATTCTGGGTTCAATAGAATCTTGCGTTTGAATGGTAAGTACATCTTTAAAAGCGCCAAATTCTCCTCTTTTAGCCGCATCATACTGAAAAGTAACTTCTGTTTCTTCGCCGGGTTTTAAAGTTTGATTAGGTACGCTTATATAGTTTGGTAGATTTACCGGCTCAAAAGTAGATGTTTTTTCAGAAAAATTCTTAACTAAAACAGTGAAAGACTTCGATTCTGTATTTAACAAATCAATTTTTACATTATTATCTTTTATTCTAATATCTCCGCTGCCATTTGAATAACCTGCGACTTCATATTTTGACGGAGGTCTTTTTTCAACATTACCTTTAATATATATCATGTAAGATCCAACATTTTCATTTCCGTCAGGCTTTGGTTCATTAGTGGTTACTTTAATACTTTTGTTAAAACTTCCCGGGCGATTAAAAGGGTTGTAAGTAGCAATAATGAAACCTTTTTCACCTGGTGCTACCGGCGTTTTGGTATAATCGGCGGCTGTGCATCCGCATCCGGGTTTTACGCCGGTTAGTAACAGATCTTGATCTCCGGTATTGGTATATTCAAATTTACCGGACACTTTACCATCATCCTCTTTAATACTGCCAAAGTCAATGGTAGTAACGTCAAATTTAATGGCGGGTTGCGCAAAAAGTGATAATGCGCTTAAAAACAATACAAAACAAATGAGTTGCTTTTTCATAATAATTGATATTTATTTGTTAGAATTTTAATTAACGATTTAGAGACTGCAAAAATATATGAAAGTTTACATGGTATGTTTTTTATATTATTTTTTTTTTATTTTTGCCGCGAAATTTTAATAAATTTTGTTTTCATAATTTTATCCGCCCTGAAACGAGTTTTCGGGGTGGTTTTTTTTATGCAGTTTGTTAAACGCCAGATGATATAAATTTCAATTATTTACCAAAATTGAATACCTACCTTTTTATCTTCGCCTTTCCCCAAAAGCGCAACAATGTTATCTCACCAAGAAAACATACTAACGCAAACAGAATAAAATACCTCCAAAGCGTTTTTCCACTCAACGTATCAGAAATAGATTGTGTCAAATCTTTTATATGAGATGAAAGTAATGTTATACGTTTTTCTGAATTGTCTGCTATTTTGTTCAATTCCTTTTCAGAATAATACTCTAAATTAGATTCATCTCTTTGATAATTAAATGCCAATGTGGCAAAAACAGCATCACCTTTAACTACATCGTAAAAACCTGCCTGCTGAATTTGCGAATGGATAAACAACAAAGTTTCGTTACCCATATTGCGTTGCTCCGGAATAAGTTCGATGCCGCCTGCATTAGATTTGAGTGTAAAAATATCTTCCGCACCGGTCGCTTTTTGTGGAATAATTACAGTTTCATTACTCCCAATAGTGTAAAAAAGTGTGCGTTTGAGTTGTCCCATCAATCCTAAATTGTGAAGTGGAATGAAAAAAATTGCGTTTTTGTGCGCATTCCCGTAAAAATCATTTAAGGCAACAGCAGATAAAATGATACGTCCCATGCCATAACTATAAGCAGTAAGAAAAGGCATATTATTTTCTAATCGCATCATCTCTTCTGCAGAAACATTTTTATTTTCAAAAGAATAATAATGCGTAACAGTAGGCATCTCCCACCGTTCCGATTCGTTTTTTTGTAAAGCGTTTTTAAAATAGATACTCTCTTCGTTTACTTTTCCTACTTTTATTTCACTATCATTCAATTCCTTAAAATTAGGAAGTTCCATTTCATTAAAGAAAATGTTCCATTGCGTTATCTCCATTTTTTCTGCAGGAAAAACTGCCAATGTTCCCCCATTTTGCACATATTTCACCAACTCTGCTGCCAAACCTGTTGAAATAGTTTCCAATTGATCTAAAATAATCAATTGTGCAGAAGCAAATGCAGCGTAATTAATCTGACTTACATTCATTGTCTCGTATTGAAACAATGAATCCACTCCATAAAGAGCTTGTAAATATCTATTTTTATTTTTTTCATAAATAGCAATAATAGAGGTAGTTGATGCAACCTCATACACAAAGAAAAACCGGTCGTCGAAAGTAATGGGGGTATCATAAATTTCTAACATACCTGCTTGTATTCCAGCTTGTTGAATTGTGTAATGAAGTGTATAATCGGTATAGCTGTTTGGTTTTACATCCACAGCGCCCAATGCGCGCTGCTCGTTATTAATATACAATTTCACCGGCAATTTTACAACATCATCTTTTCCGTGGTTACTTATCCGAACCGTAAGTCCAACATTATAACCCACTTGAAATACAGGCATATCAAACCAGCAACTGTCTATTGAGATATTGTTGATGTTTTTATTTTCAATTGGAAGCACAAACGACAGTTGGGTTGTATCTTGTAACAACGTTGAAAAATCGAATTGACCTTTTTGAAAATCTGAAATATAATAAGCAAGTTTTTGAGTTTTATGCGATTTGGCAATAATATTTTGATTGAAATGTAATAATTGTTCCAAATTTTTACTTTTCGGCGAAATATCAATATCATCTAGTCTTGATAGAAATTCATCCTTATTAATGATTTGCGATTCTTGTGCAGAAAAATCGTTAGTAATTAGCACAAATTCATCATTGTACGAAAAAGCATCACCTATTTTTTTTGCCGCGTCAATGGCTTCGTTTAAGAGTGAGGATTGTTGGGTTTGCGCTTCCATTGAAAATGAATTATCCACAAAAATAGATACGATAGTACCCGTTTGAGTTTCAAAATTTTTGTTGGGTAAATAGGGTTGTGCAAAAGCCAACGCCAGCGCAGAAATTCCCAAAATTCTCATTAATAATACTATTAAATGTTGTATTTGTGACTCGCGTTTTGTCTTTTGCAAAATCTCTTGCAGTAATTTAACATTAGAAAAATAGGTGGTTTTGTATCTTCTAAAATTAAAAAGATGAATAAGGATAGGAATAATAATGGCGCATAAACCAAACAAAAAGAGAGGATTAGAAAATTGCATTTGGGTAATAATTTGAAGTGCAAAAATAATGAAAATATAATAAAAAAAAAAAAATAGCTTTTTAACTCTAAAATTTTATCCGCATCTTATTGTTAAGATTTTTATATATTTTTGCCGCGATATTTTAACAATTTATAAACCAAATTTTTTATTTTTATGAAAAAAATCTTATTTGTATTATTTATTAGTGGAGCACTCATTGCTTTCTCTTGTTCAAAAGTATGTTCATGTACTGAAAAAAACACTAACACTACTATTCCTGACATTGATTTAAGTAATAGTTTGTATAGTGCTTACAAGAACTGTAATCAATTGCAAAAAGGGTTTAATGATGCAGCCAAAGTAATCGGTGATGATCAAAATTGGTCTTGCAAATAAACTTTTAAAATTTTCACAACTAAGGCTGTCTTGTAAATTAGACAGCTTTTTTTTTGCCAGATGTGCAATAATTGTTTTTATTTTCTGTGAATTAATTAAATTTTAATATTTTCGCGCACTTTTTCTTTCAATTAAATTAAAATTATTAAAAGAAAAATAAAAAACCTTATGGACAAGGCGCACGCTTTGTCCTAACTATTAATCATTAATTATTAGTCACTAAATTATGATTTACACCCAAAGAAGAAAATTAGTCATGGTTGCTTTTGGCGGAAATGCCATTTTGAGAAGCGGACAAAAAGGAACTTACCAGGAACAACTTCAAAATGTAATGGATACCTGCAAATCACTACATCGTTTGTATGAACAGGATTGCGATTTGGTAATTGGACACGGCAACGGACCCCAAGTAGGCAACGTGATGCTGCAACATGACGCCGGCGCCAAAATGTATGACATTGAAGCCATGCCTATGGATGTCTGCGTGGCAGAAACACAAGGCTCAATAGGATTTATGATTGAGTTGGCTTTTCGCAACATCTTCTTTAAAGAAAAAATTCGTAAACATGTCATCACTTTGGTTACTCAAGTAGTGGTGGATGAAAACGACCCTGCTTTTCAAAATCCGACCAAGCCGGTTGGACCTTATTATACCAAAGAGCAAGCCGATAAATTTGCTGCCGAAACCGGTGCAAAATACGTAGAAGATCCTAAAGGAAACGGATGGCGCAAAGTGGTGGCTTCCCCTATTCCCAAACATATCAGCAATATTGATGTGGTGCAACGATTGGCAACCTCCGGCTATGTAGTTATTACTTGCGGTGGCGGCGGCATCCCCGTGGTGCGCAACCAAAACGGCGGCAAAGGCATGGAAGCTGTAATTGATAAAGATTTAGCCTCCGCACTCGCCGCTTTGGAAATGAAAGCCGACGAGTTTTATATTTTAACCGATGTTCCTAAAGTATATATCAACTTTAGAAAAGAAAACGAACAAGCATTAGACACACTTACCATTGCCGAAGCAAAACAATATTTAGATGAAAAACAGTTTGCAGAAGGTTCTATGGCTCCCAAAATTCGTGCCGCTATTTTCTTCATTGAATATGGCGGAAAAGAATGTATTATAACCGAAGCCGGACAATTAGGAAATCCTAACTGCGGCACAAGAATAATTGCGTAAACAATTAAAATTACGAATTATTAATCACTAATCACTAATCATTAATCATTAAATTATTATGCCACGAAAAAAACTCCAACACCCGGAAGATGAGCTATTGCAAAATCAAGAGGTGACAGAAGGCGCTTCGCAAGAAGCCCAACCCAATGCGGAAATCAAAAAACCAAAAGCCGAACCCCGAAAACCAAGAGTAAAAAAGGAGAAAGGAGAAGAGGAGAAAGGAGAAAAGGAGAAAGGAGAAAGGAAAAAGGAGAAAGGAGAAAAGGAGAAAGGAGAAGAGGAGAAAGGAGAAAAGGAAAAAGGAGAAAGGAGAAAGAAGAAAGAAGCGCCCTTATCTGTAGAAAAACCCCTTAGTAGCGAAAAGCCAAAAACAACAACCCGAAAACCGAGAGTAAAAAAGGAGAAAGGAGAAGAGGAGAAAGGAGAAGAGGAGAAAGGAGAAAGGAGAAAGAAGAAAGAAGCGCCCTTATCTGTAGAAAAACCCCTTAGTAGCGAATCATCCGAATTATTCGAACCATCCGTGAACGAAATGTATGCCGAAATTGAAGAAACACAAAATGATTCGAGCGTAAATAAAGAAGAGGAAGAAGAGGATGAAAGTGAAACAGAAAAAACTACTGAGTCCATTGAAGATATTGAAAAAGAGTATGAGGATTATACGCTTGAACAATTGGTGGAAAAATTGCAGGAAATAGTAGCGCATCCAAACTTCAACGAAATAAAACAAAGGGTAAGCGTACTGAAAGCATCTATCCTACATCAAACTAAACTAATAAAAAAAGAAGCATTAGAACAATTTATTGAAGAGGGCGGAAATAAAGAGGAATTTGAATATGTTCCTTCAGAGTGGGAAATAAAATGCGAAGATGCTTTACAAATATATAAAGAGAATAAAGCAAAATTTCTTGAAAATTTAGAGTTAGAAAAACAACAAAATTTAGAGATAAAACAACAAATTATTCAAGGATTAAAAGAATTGGTTGAAACAGAGAGCAATCTAAAAATATTAAACGACAAATTTAAAGAGTTTCAAGAAAAATGGCGAGAAACCGGTCCGGTACCTCAAAATGAATCCTCTAATTTATGGCAACATTACCATTTCTATGTAGAGAAATTCTTCGATATTCTTCGCATTAACAAAGAGTTACGTACTTTAGACTTAAAGAAAAATTTAGAGCAAAAAGTCAAGTTGTGCGAACAGGCAGAAGAATTATTGCTGCAAGAATCTATTGGAAAATCGTTTAAAGCATTGCAACATCTTCACGAAGAGTGGCGTGAAGTTGGTCCTGTTCCGGAAGATAAAAAAGAAGAGATTTGGGAACGGTTTAAAAATGCCTCCGACCAACTCAATAAAAGGCGTAGGGCGCATTACGACTCATTATTGGAAGAACAGCAAAACAGTTATAACGCAAAAGTTGTGATTTGTGAACAAGCCGAAGAATTGGTATCATTTGATCCTAAAACACTGAAAGAAAATCATGCAGTAGGAGATAAACTTACTGAATTATTGAAAGTTTGGAAAACCTTAGGTCCTGCTCCTGCAAAATTGAACGAAGATATATGGAAAAGATTTAAAACATCATTAGATAAATTTTTCATCTCCAAAAAAGAGTATTTCCAGCAACTTAAAAACGAACAGAGTCAAAACTACAATCAAAAACTTACTTTAGCCATTCAGGCAGAAGCGCTGGCGTTGAGAACAGACTGGAAAAAAGCGACTGATGATATCATCAAACTACAAAATGAATGGAAACAGATTGGTCCTACTTCCCGAAAAAATTCTGAGATAGTGTGGAAACGTTTCCGCAAAGCATGCGACCAATATTTTGCCAACAAAGCAAATTATTTTGCTAATGCACAAGATATAGAATCTGTAAATCTTCAAAAGAAAGAAGAATTAATTAAAAAAATTGAAGAACATCAATTTTCAGATAATAAAGAAGAAAATTTGGAAGTGATGAAAACGTATCAGCGTGAATTTATGGAGTTAGGACACGTGCCGCGAAAAGATAAAGATAAAATCTATACCAAATTTAGAGAAGCGGTAAATAAACGTTTTCAAGATCTGAAAATGACGATGGAAGATGTGAAACGTAGCAATTTCAAATCCAAAATTGATACCATCTTAAATAATCCCAATGCCAATATCATATTAGATAAAGAACGTAGGTTTTTGACCAATAAATTACAACAACTAAAAGATGATATTGCATTGTGGGAAAATAATTTAGGTTTCTTTGCGAACTCAAAAAATGCAGATTTGCTGAGAGCGGAATTTACCAAGAAAATTGAAGCGGCTAAAATTGAAGTTAAAGAATTGGAATACAAAATAAAAGTGATGGTGCACCAAAAATAAATTTTGCACATCTTTTAACCTAAGTACGAAGCAATTATATAAGGGTTAATGTAGTTTTTTTAATATTAAGTAGTAGTTATTTCATTAAATAATATTAAGTTTTATTAACATTTATTTATATTTTTGCACGCAAATTATAAAAATCAGTATTATGAAAAAAATGTTTTACATTCTGCTATTTGTTTTTAGCGGATTTTTTATCTATGGACAAAATGCCGACGCAATTGTTGGAACCTACCTAAAAGCAGACGGGAAATCAAAAGTTGAGTTTTACAAATCAGGAACTACCTATTCAGGAAAAGTGGTTTGGCTGAAAGAACCCAACGACGACAAAGGAAATGCCAAAAAAGATGTCAAAAACCCTGACAAATCGTTACGAGATAGACCACTACTGGGATTGGTAACGATTACAGGATTGAAGTATGACGGAGAAAAAAGTTATACGGAAGGTAAAGCATACCGCCCTGCAGAAGGAGATGAAGTGAAGTTTAAAGTTAAAATAATGGACGATGGTACAATTAACGTAACCGGCTCTAAATATGGTTTTTCTAAAACAGAAACCTGGAAAAAACAATAATTGTTCATCGCTTTCAAACAAAGATTATAGCCAACTATTTTTTCTATCTATAATCCAACTTGATAAAAACAAACAGCATGATGGTGAATGCCCATAATGAAGAGCCACCGTAACTAATTAATGGTAACGGTATTCCGATAATGGGCAACAACCCGATGGTCATCCCAATGTTGATAAAAAAGTGAAAGAATATAATTCCGGCTATTCCATAACCGTAATATTTTACAAACGGATCCCGCTGTCGCTCGGAGAGTTTTAAAATTCTTAAAATCAACCCAACAAACAAAGCGCAGATAACCAAACTTCCAACAAATCCCCACTCTTCTCCAATGCCACAAAAGATAAAGTCGGTATGTTGTTCCGGCACAAAGTTTAGTTTGGTTTGTGTTCCATTTCGATACCCTTTTCCAAAAAATCCTCCGGATCCTATGGCAATTTTCGATTGGTTGAGGTTGTATCCTTTTCCTTGTGGGTCATTCACTTTCCCCAGCAAAATATCAATGCGCTCTTTTTGATGCGGTTCCAGCATACTGTTGTAACTCCAATTGGCAGCAGTAATAAAAATAATTGCCACAACATAAATTACAGCATTTCTTACTAATTTTTTCCTGTTTTTTCTATTTAAAATCCAAAACACAATAAAAATAGCAGTAACTAATGCAAACGCATAGATCTCTTTTGTATATAGCGTAAACAAAAAGAGCGCCGCCGCTGTTCCGCCCACTACTAACACCCATCCCGTTAAACCTATTCTGTAAAAAAGAAAAATAAAAGAGAAAAATACCAAAGCCGACCCCATATCTTTTTGAAGCATAATAATAAAAACCGGCACTGCAATCATTCCAAAAGCGGTAATCCACTTGTTTCTTTTTTCTTGCGCTGTTTTTCCCTCGCTAAAAAATTTTGCCAATGCTAATGCCATGCCAAATTTGCAAAACTCAGTAGGTTGAATGCTGAAATTTCCAATTTTAATCCAGGCATGCGCGCCATTGATTTCCGTTCCTATAAAAATTACTAAAATCATTAACAACAAACAAAACAGATAGACAGGATATGCCATATAGGAATAGTATTGCCCTTTCATTAAAAGAATTAATATTGCAATAATGAAAGAGGATCCCATAAAAATAAGTTGACGGGTATAAGCATTCCCAAGGTTAAAAAAATCTTCTGCAGTCGGATTATAGGAGGTTGAAAAAATAGTTATCCATCCCACAATCAACAACGCTAAATAATACAGAATTAACTGTATATCAAATTCATTCGATCCAAGTTGTACCTCTTTAATCATAGTTTATAGCCACTAATTACACGAATTAACACGAATTATTTTATGTAGGATTTTTGTCATAAGATTGACATTTCTATAATTCTTTTTTCCAAATCATTTCGTTTAATTTCTCTATTCAAATAAAACTCTGTAATCAAGCTGGCGATGGGAGCAGCCACAGTGGCGCCGAACCCGCCGTTTTCTACCAAACAGAAAACTACAATTTTCGGTTCCTCTTTGGGCGCTATGCAAACAAAAACGGAATGGTCTTTGCCATGCGGGTTTTGTGCGGTTCCTGTTTTTCCCAACATTTTTATTCCGGGAATTTGTACGCTTCGTGCAGTACCTTGCAACACAGCCTGTTCCATTCCTTCTATAAGCGCATCAAAGTGGTTTTTATCGAAACCGCAATCAATTTTTTCCGCATACCGATCATTGGGGGTGTCTTTATTTCCTATTGCTCTAATTACGTGTGGTTTAAAATAATATCCCCGATTGGCAATAATCGCCACAAAGTTTGCCATTTGAATAGGCGTAACCGCCGCTTCTCCTTGCCCAATTCCCATAGAAACCACTGAATTACCGTTCCATGAATTGTTGTAACGTTTGTTGAAAAACTCTACGCTTGGAATAATTCCCTTTGTTTCATAAGGCAAGTCTGTATCAAATTTTACGCCAAATCCCAAAGTATTAATGTAATCTTTCCATGCTTGATACGCTTCCTGTATTGTTTTGTATTTTTTTCTATTGGAGAGGATGTTGTAATATGCTCTGCAAAAGTAAGTATTACAAGAAGTTGCAATGCCATATATGAGATCGGGAAAGTTTGGATGCGCATGACATTTCACCGTATGCGATCCCATATTGTAGCCGCCGCCGCAGGCGTATTGAGTTTTCGGAGTAATTATTCCTTCTTGCAAAGCAATCAGTCCGTTTGCCAATTTGAAAGTAGAACCCGGAGGGTACATTGCCTGCAGGGCGCGGTCAAAAAGTGGAACCCGTTTGGTATCTTGCAACAGAGCGTTGTAATTTTTACTTCGGGCGCTACCCACCAACAAATTCGGGTCGTAGGTTGGAGTAGAAACAATACACAAAATTTCGCCG
This sequence comes from Lentimicrobiaceae bacterium, assembly GCA_009776395.1. GTDB lineage: Bacteria > Bacteroidota > Bacteroidia > Bacteroidales > WCHB1-69 > WRNX01. The sequence continues at coordinate 18,226 of WRNX01000001.1, read as the reverse complement.
GTGGCGGGTTCAATGGCAACAATACTTCCCCGTTTATTTTCCATTAGTTTTTCGCCATATTCTTGCAATTGCATATCTATAGTGCTCCACAATGAAAGCCCTTGAATTGAGTTTTCATCTTCCTCGCCATTTTTATAACTTCCCATTACTCTGTTATGTACATCCACCAACACCACCCGTTTGCCTTTAGTTCCGCGAAGTTCCTGCTCGTATGCTTTTTCTATTCCGCTAATGCCGATATAGTCGCCCATTTGGTAATACTGATCTTCTTCCAATATTTTTTGATCTACTTCGCCCACATACCCCAAAATATGTGCAGCAATAGGTTTGGGATAATGCCTTAACGTTCTGTTTTGCACAAAAAAACCGGGAAATTTATATAACTTTTCTTGTAAATATCCGTAATTTGCTTTCGACATCTGCTGTGCCACAATAGAGGGTTTCATTTTGGAGTAATATCGGGCTTTCTCTATGCGATTCATCAATTCTTCCTTACTAATATCTAATTTTTTGCACAGGTCTGCGGTATCAAAATCACGGATTTCATTCGGCACCACCATTAAATCGTAAGCGGCGTCGTTATATACTAATAAAGAGTCGTTTCTATCGTAAACCAAACCGCGTGCGGGGTGTTCGGTAATTTCACGCAGCGCATTTTCATCCGCCTTTTTTTTGTATGTATCGTTCAATACCTGCAATTTGAACAATTGTATCAAAAACACAAGCGTAATTCCCAGAATGATAAAGGTAATAATGCGATATTGTTTGTCCATCTATTTCTTTCTTCTACTGAGGTTTAATGCCAATTGTATCAATTTTTCCTTTTGCTCTCCTGTCAATGATAATTCTTCAATATTTTGATACGCTTTTTTTAAAAAATCATCCACTTTTTTTTCTGTTTTTTCTTTGCAACGTAAATCATCAAAAATTGTTTTCACTGCATTAAATTTTTCCTGTTTATTATAATTATTTGAAGAAAAATAGTGTAGAAGTTTTGTTTTTTGTATTTCATTAGCATTTTGAAGTGCAAGTAGATAGAGGTATGTTTTTTTATTTTCCTGAATATCTCCGCCAATCTCTTTTCCAAAAGTTTTTTCCTCAGCGTAAACATCCAACAAATCATCTACTAATTGAAAAGCCAAACCGAGATGAATACCAAATTGATAGAGGACATTTTGATCTTTTTCTGATGCTTTTGCCAAAATGGCGCCTATTTTTAAGCAACCGGCGAGCATTACGGCGGTTTTCAGACGAATCATTTCTATATATTCATCAACAGTAACCACTTCCTGTTTTTCAAAATCCAAGTCATATTGTTGTCCCTCACACACTTGGATGGAAGTTTGCATAAAGAGTTCCGACATTTTAATGAGCGTAACGGAATCGCAGGGCGTTTTCAGCAGTTGCTGCATAGCCATAGAAGCCAGTACGTCTCCGGAAAGGATGGCGATATTGCTGTTCCATTTTTTATAAATGGTTTCTTGTCCGCGCCGAATGGGGGCGTTGTCCATAATATCATCATGGATGAGCGTAAAATTGTGCAGCATTTCGAAAGCGGTAGCGGGGTAAAATGCGTCTTCTTGTTTTGCGCCGAACAGTTCTGCCGCCAGCAATACCAACTGTGGACGAATCCGCTTGCCCCCCTGCGACATGATGTAGTTCACGGGGGCATAGAGATTATGAGGTTCTATGTTTTTAGCGATTTGGTTGAAGAATGAATCCATAGGATTGGGCATTGGGGGTTTAAGAAATTTAAGATTAAATTTTAAGATTTTAAGAAATAAGGTTAAAATTTGGATATGTATTTTTTTTTGTTAATTTGATGTTTACTATTTTGTTTGTTAGTTTTTCATCAAAAGGAGCAGAGACTCTAATATAATTGTCTGTAAATCCATACATATTTCCATTTTTTGTACCTTCTTCAAACAAAACTGCTCTTTTAGTATTTAAATGGCTTTGGTAAAAATTATTTTTTTTTATTTCAGAAAGTTGTAGTAATGTTTGAGTGCGTTCCTTTTTAATACTGTCTTTCATTTGGAATTTCATTTCTGCGGCGGGAGTTTGCGGACGTTTGGAATAAGTAAAAACATGCAAATAACTGATGGGCAAACTATTAATAAAACGAATAGTTTCTTCAAAATCTGTTTTTGTTTCTGTAGGAAAACCGGAAATTACGTCAATAGCAATGCATGCATGAGGAATTGCAGATTTTATTTGACCTACTTTATCTGCAAAAAGCGCTGTACTATACCTTCGTTTCATGTCAGCAAGTACACTATCCGATCCCGACTGTAAGGGGATATGAAAATGTGGCATTAATAAATTCGATTGTGCAAATAGTCGAATAATTTCATCAGTTAACAGATTGGGTTCAATGGATGAGATTCTCACTCTTTCAATAATTTTACTATTATCAATTGCATTTAATAGATGAAAAAAAGTCTCACCATTTTTTCTGCCAAAGTCGCCGGTATTCACTCCTGTCAATACAACCTCTTTGCAATTTAATTGAGCAATTTTCTTAAGATTAGCTATTACATTTACAATAACATCGCTTCTGCTTGTTCCACGCGCACGCGCCACCGCACAATAAGTGCATTGGTAATCACAACCATCTTGAATTTTTAAGAAAGAGCGCGTTCGGTAGTGAGAAGAATAAGTAGAAAAAAAATGTGGTAAGAGCTTAGAGGTTTGAGGTTGTTGAATATTACTTTGCTTTAATATATATGAAATAACATTTAATTTATCTTTCGAACCAAACACTTTGGAAACACCTGGTAAACTTTCAACTAATTTTTTATCTCTTGCCGGAAAACATCCAATAACAATAATTTCAGCGTTAGGATTATTTCTATGAAAACTGGCTACTAAACTCCGTGCTTTTTTTTCTGCAATGCTTGTAACGGTACAGGTATTCACAATAATAAAATCTGGATGATTATCTCTTTCAAAACCATGATTTTGCAGTTCACGAGCAATGTGTGAAGACTCGCTGTAATTCAATTTACAACCTAAAGTAACAATGTTGATAGTTTTTGGCATTATTTGAAAGTAATTATTTTTATATCATGCTAATTGATGCGCAAAAATATGCAAAATATTATACTTAATAAGTAATAAATTTTGGCTAAATCTTACTGTCATAGAAAAAAACGTGTATTTTCGCAGAACTTAGCTTAAAAAAAATATTTTTTATCCGTCTGTGTGTAATTTAAAAATTTCATGTTAATTTGCTGTTCTCTTAAATAAGGCTACTATGTTTGTAAACAAGTTAAAATTAGGCGATAACATTGAAATAGAGAAATATAATTACACGTAACAATTAAGAAAAATAATAAAATGGAAGCAAACGAACTTTTAAAAAAAGTAAGAAAAATTGAAATTCGCACGAAGGCGTTATCTCAGCAAATTTTTTCGGGGCAATATCATAGTGCGTTTAAAGGACGCGGGATGGCGTTTAGTGAAGTGCGTGAATATCAATATGGAGATGACATTAGAAATATTGACTGGAACGTTACGGCGCGTTTTAACCACCCCTACATCAAAATATTTGAAGAGGAGCGCGAACTTACTGTAATGTTGCTCATTGATGTAAGTGGCTCAACCCATTTCGGTACAAGACAACAATTCAAATCTGAATTAATTACAGAAATTTCTGCCGTTTTATCCTTTTCAGCCATTAACAATAATGATAAAGTGGGGGTAATTTTCTTTAGCAATCAAGTTGAAAAATTTATCCCGCCTAAAAAGGGGCGTTCTCATATTCTAAGAATTATCAGAGAATTAGTGGATTATAAACCTCAACAAGTGCAAACGGATTTATCTGAAGCATTGCGTTATCTTACTAATGCCATCAAAAAAAGATGTACTGCTTTTATTCTTTCCGATTTTGTGAATGCAGATTGCGAACAGGCGTTGAGAATTGCCGCAAACAAACACGATGTAGTTGCGCTAAATATTATGGACAAAGGAGACACCTTCCTACCGAATATGGGATTAGCTCAAATTCATGACCCCGAAACTGGAAAAAATAGCGTTGCAGATACCTCAAATTTTAAAGTACGGCAGGAGTACGCGCGCTGGTGGCAAGTGCAAGAAAGGAAAAATATTGAAGTTCTTAAAAAATCGGGTGTTGACGTTGCTCAACTTTATACCGATAAAGATTATGTAAAAGCCCTTACCGAACTGTTTCACAGAAGAGGAGCGTAATTTCAACTCCATAAGAAATGAACTGCAAACATCATTTTATATTTTTGTACCCATAAAAAAATTAAAAATCTCAATAGTCATTAATCCTTGATTTCCCGTTTTTTAGAACTTCTTGGTAACTATTTTATCTTTCTGCGGCGTATTTTTTCACGACCGGAGAAGTGGAGCGAATTTTTAAAAAAATTAGTGGAAGAGATGTATGGAATGGGCATTGGATCGTTAGTTATTGTAATGATTGTTTCGGTGTGTATGGGTAGCGTTATCACGTTACAAACCGCATTGCAACAAGCAGAAAGCAGTTGGATACCGGCATGGACCATAGGTTATACGGCACGAACCTCCATCATCCTTGAACTGTGTCCCACCATTATCAGTTTGTTATTAGTGGGAAATTTAGGGTCGAGAATTACGGCAGAAATTGGAAGTATGCGCGTAACAGAACAGATTGACGCATTAGAAGTGATGGGAATTAACCCTGCTTCCTATTTAGTGCTTCCCAAAATTTTCGCCTCTTTTGTTGTGAATCCCGCCCTAATTATTATCAGTATCTGTTTTGCGCTTCTGGGAGGATATGTTACGGTGTTAGCCACCGGTTTCATTACCGCTTACGATTATATTGACGGAATTACTTACTATTTTGTGATGTATGATGTGTGGTACGCTTTAACTAAAACGTTGGTTTTTGGATTTGTAATTACCTCAATATCGGCATTCTATGGTTACAAAATTGAAGGAGGCGCTTTGGAACTCGGAAAAGCAAGTACGCAAGGTGTTGTAGTGGCAAGCTTTATTATTCTAATACTTAATTTAGTGATTACTAACATTATGTTGAATTAAGATGATTATCGTAGAAAATATTAACAAGAGTTTCGGGGAAAAAAAGGTATTACATAATATCCACATTACTTTTGAAAAAGGGAAAGTTAATTTGGTAATTGGGCGTTCCGGTTCCGGAAAAACAGTGTTAATGAAATGTTTAATAGGATTACTAACTCCTACCGAAGGCGCTATTTATTACGATAAAAAAGATTTTCACCATTTGTCGTTTGCTGAACAAAAAACATTACGAATGGATATGGGGGTAGTTTTTCAAGGATCTGCGCTGTTTGATTCTTTGACAATTGAAGAAAACGTGATGTTTCCATTAAATATGCTTACCCGCCAATCGTTTCAGGAAAAATTGGAAAGGGTAAATTACTGTTTACATCGTGTTGATCTGTTTAATGTAAATCACTTATATCCTTCCGAATTGAGTGGTGGAATGAAAAAACGTGCGGCTATTGCGCGCGCCATTGCTATAAATCCTAAATATCTCTTTTGCGATGAACCCAATTCAGGGTTAGACCCAAAAACTTCGCTCATCATTGATGAACTGATTACAGGAATTACTCACGAGTACAACATGACCACAGTGGTCAATACTCACGACTTAAATTCTGTAATTACAATTGGGGAAACCATATCTTTTATTCGGGATGGTTTTTTAGAATGGTATGGAACAAAAGATGAGGTACTCGTTTCAAACAATGAGAGTCTCAACGATTTTATTTATGCACAACCTATTACACAGATGATTCGAGATCATGTAAAATAAAAAAGGCTGCCTTTTTGAGACAACCTTTTTTAATTACAATATGAGAAAGATTTATTCTTGTGCTTCTTCGCATTCCTTTTTTTCTCCTTCTTTGCAGCAGCCCTCTTTTTTCTCTTTGCAGCATTTTTCTTTACAAGCAAGCACTTCGTCAATAAGCGCTTTTTGTTCTTCTAATGGAAGGTTTTCAAAGTTTTCCCATTTTGCTTTAAATTCAGCGCATTTTGCCTCTTTTTCGGGGCATACTTCTTTAGCTTCTCCGCATTCTTCTTTCTTTTCAGCGCATTTTGCTTCGCATTTTGCTTTGCATTCGTCTAAGAAAGCTTTCATGTCAGCAACAAGAGTAATTTGTTGTTCTTCTGCAAGGTCTGCCCATACTTCCCAGTTGGCAAACATTTCTTCTTGTTCCGGTGTTAATGTACAGCATGCTGTTTCTTCAACAACTTCGGTTACTTTTTCAGTTCTGGGTCCGCAAGAAACAAAAACGAGGCAAGCAACAGCCAATAAAATCATAAGTTTTTTCATAATAAGATTATTTTGATGAATAAATGAATGAATGAATGTTCTAAAATTAGCGTTGCAAAAATATAAAAATAATATTCCAAAAATTTTTTATTAAGTTTTTTTAATAATTATATTAAAAATAATTGTTATTGTTTTTATAATGAGCGTAATAAATTGAATATTTTGATAGTTTCAGCAGATTGTTTTACATCATGTACGCGTAAAATAGTGGCTCCGTTTCCGAGAGAAATAGTATTTAATATCATAGTTCCGGTTAAAGATTCCGCAGGTGATGTGCATAGAAAATTTTGAATCATAGATTTTCTTGAGATTCCAACCAAGATTGGAAAACCTGTTATAGAGAAAGTTTCCAAGTGTTTGATTAAGTAATAATTTTGTTCTACTGTTTTTCCAAATCCAAATCCAGGGTCAATAATAATGTCTTTCACTCCTTTTGAAACAAGTTTTTCAATGTTGTTTCCAAAAAATGAGAGTATTTTGGAAATAAGTTCTTTTGTGGCAATAGGTTCAGAACGATTATTATGAGTTAAAATATAAGGAACAGAATGTTTGCCAACAACATCAAACATATCTGGATCTACGCCTCCGGAAACATCGTTTATCATGGCAACCCCTTCCTGTATAGCCATATCAGCAACGCTTGCTCGAAATGTATCCACAGAAACAAGCGTATTAGGAAAATGAGAAAGAATAAGTTGTAAATATTTTTTTATTACTTCAAACTCTTGTTTTTCATTTATTTCAGCAGCATTAGGTTTTGTAGAAACAGCGCCGATATCTACTATCGTTGCTCCCTCTTCCACTATTTGTTCTACTCGTTTTAAGAAAGAAGTTTCAGATAGATAACGTCCTCCATCATAAAAAGAATCCTCCGTAATATTAAGGATTCCCATGATAATAGGAGTTTCTAATGGAACAAGTGTTTGTTTTAGATTAATGGATTTCAAAGAGTTAAGGGTTAAAGAGTTATGTTTCATTAATCATTAACAGGTAATCACTATTTTGCTTTAATATTATTTCCGCAGTCATTTACAATCATGCGATACCAATAATCTGGATATCTCGGTTGTTCGGGAAATTCTACTTGCGGTTTTTCGTTTCCATTGGTAATAAATTTACCGTTTTCTTCCTTTTTAATATTACCGTCGTGGTATTTTACCAACAAATACTCAAACAGTTTATTCCATTCATTCACAACTTCGTGAGAGCGTTGATTAGAAAAAATTGTTAATTGAGCAATTGCTTTATTGGGGTCTGTTTTGTACATTTCTTCAATATAGGGCGCCATTTTGTCAATCTCATCAATGCTTTTGATTTCCCATTGGTCTTGTTTTTCGTTAATATGTTTAATCATAGCATTATACCGGGTATATGCAAAATTACTTACTTTGGTAAACGTCCAAAAAGCTGCTGTGGGCGAGTATTCTACCATAGATCCGTTTCCTTCTCTGAAAGGTTCCGGAATTTTTGTAATGCCGCAAAACATAGGCACGTAGCAGCAACTTGCGGCGTCGTCCACGCCAAACCAAAAGACGCCACCAAGGGGATCAGGATATTGGCTGCGTGCTTGAGCAATGAAAGAGAATCCTGTTTGTTGGGTAGCGGTAGCGCGCTCGTGTATGTAATCTACTCCATCTAAATCCCAGCTCATGGGACGCCATCTGTAGGGCCATTCAAAAGGACCTGCGCCCAAATCTTTACTCATATCCATAGAAGTACCTTCGTAATGGTCGCGCATCAGCATCATCACTTGACGCACATCAACTTTTTCTTTGGGTTTAATCCACAAAGGTAAGCGGTTGGAAAGATCATCGCCGCGGGCATAACTTTCATATTGCGCCATCTCTTCTTTGTTTAAGCGGTAGAAACCTGCCCACACACGTGCATCGCAATAGCGGGCAGCGCTGAAATCCAAAGGAGCGTAAGTATCGCTGAAACTGAATTGCGCATCGGGAGCATCTTTAGGATATAAACTTTTTAATTTGGCAAATGAAACCACATCCCACGAGTAGATTGTTTCAACATCAGGATTATACAATTTGTCGAATTGTTTGTTGGTGATAGAACTTGTTCCGTTAGTCAAAGGGAAAGTAGTTATACGCGCTTGATTAGCGTGTCCGCAAACATAGCCATCAGGGATACGGCGTGCTACCCACACCGCGCCTTTTGTCCAGCCTTTTACAGGTTTTCCTTTGGCATCAAGCATTTGTTCGCCTTTTCCAATCATTTCAAAAATCCATGCTTCGTTTTTATCAATAATAGAAAACGATTCGCCGGAACTGCTGTATCCGTAAGCATCTAAAAAGTCGCTGATACATTGAATAGCTTCACGGGCGCTCTTTACACGTTGTAAAGTAATGTAAATTAAAGAACCGTAGTCCATAAAACCGTTTGAGACTTCTAACTCTTTGAGTCCGCCGTAGGTCGTTTCGCCGATACACACTTGAAACTCGTTCATATTGCCCACCACATTATAGGTTTGTGCAACTTGTGGAATTTGTCCCACTTTTTTACCGGAATCCCATTCAATAACATCCATCATGGTACCTGCAGGATATGTGGCGGCAGCCCAGTGATAGAGTTCGCCGTACAAGGTATGGGAATCAGCTGAATAAGAAACCATTACAGAGCCATCTTTGCTGGCGCCTTTGGTAATAATAAAGTTTGTACATGCAAAATTTTGCATAAAGTTTGCGGTTACAAAAAGCAAAACCGCGATAAGAATTAATTTTTTCATAAGGTAATTGTTATATTAATTGATGGTTAAATTTCAAAAAGGGTGCAAAAGTATCATAAAAAACAATTCATTTCATATAGAATCTTATTATCGTTTTTTTTCTAATACAAATCGCTTTTAAATTAAACATAAATTTCTAACAGTTTTGATGTTACATTAGGTACTAAATCAATTTCTTGAATAACGGCAGGAATAAGCGCTGTTTCTCCTTCATACAATACTTCATGGAAATCCTCGCCAAACAGATGCACTTCGCCTTCCACACAGATATAAACAACAAAAGAATCAATAACTGTATAGTTTTTTTGAATTGGTTTGTCAAAAATAATGGCATTGAGATTAAAAAACGCTGAGCGAAACAGATTTGAAGTGGTATTAAATTTTTCTTCGTATTCAATTTTGCAGGTTTCAATTTCATTAAAATGAATGGCTTGCAGTGCTTCTGCAACATGGAGTTTCCGCGGCAATCCATTGTCATCCACTCTATTCCAATCAAAAATGCGATAGGTTATGTCGGAGGGTTGTTGAATTTCGGCTACACATACTCCTTTTCCCAAAGCGTGGACGGTTCCAGCCGGAATAAAAAACAGGTCGCCATTTTTAACCGGATAATGTTGAAGTATCGAGGCAATCTCTTTTTTTTGCACGGCGTCAATATACTCTTGTTTTTCAACAGGTTTATTAAAACCCACATAGATTCCTGCATTTTCTTCGGCGTGAATTACATACCATATTTCCGTTTTTCCGTTTTGTTCGTATCTTTGTTGTGCCAACGTATCATCGGGATGCACTTGCACCGATAAAACTTCTTGTGCGTCAATTATTTTAAAAAGTAGCGGGAATCCTAATCCGTTTTTATCAAACACTGTATCTCCTACTAAATCTCCCATGTAGGTTTCAATAAGTTCGCGCAAGTCATTTTCTGCCAAAAAGCCGTTTGTAACCACCGAAACATTATCATCAATATCTGATATTTCCCAGCTTTCTCCAAATTTGGTTTGTGTATCATCTGTTTTGTGATATTTTTCAGCAAGAGCATTTCCTCCCCAAATTCGTTCTTTAAGAATAGGCGTAAATTTTAATGGATAAAGCATATTTTGATTTAAAGATCTAAAAAATTAAGATTATAATATTTCAACATTTATTATTACGATTGTTACGCTGAAATACAAGTTTTTATTTTTTCAAAAGTACGTTCAATATCCATATCTAATCCTACAGAAAATCTTATTAATCCTTCCGACATTCCCATTTCGCGTTGAATATCTTCGGGGATTTCAGATGAGGTTGATTTTCCGGAATTACTAAACAGCGTTTTAAAATATCCCAAGCTTACAGCCAAATATCCCACATCTGCGTTTTGCATTCTTTCCATAATGGCGTTTGCTTTCCCTGCGGTTCCCATATCAATAGCAATCATTCCGCCAAATCCGTAACCATCATTCATCATTGATTTCAACAGTTCATGGTCTGGGTGATCAGGTAAGCCGGGATAGTTTAATTTGATTCCCATTTTTTTAAATTGTTGTGCCAAATAGAGGGCATTTTTACCGTGCTGCATCATTCTGATATGCAAAGTATGTAAGTTTTTTAAGATAGCTGATGAAATTTTAGGGTCTAACACGGGTCCAAGTAGCATAGCAGTGCCACAATTTACATCTGCCAAACTATTAATAAAATCTGAGGAGGAGCAGATTGCACCCGCCACACAATCGTTTTTGCCATTAATAAATTTGGTCATACTGTAAACTACCACATCCACGCCATGATTATGAGGAGTAACAATGAGTGGGGTAAACGTATTGTCGCACACTAATTTGGCGTTATTTTGATGAGCAATTTTAGCCAATTCAGGAAGATTTGAAATTTGAAGCAACGGATTGGTCATTGTTTCGGTATAGATCAATTTGGTATTAGGGCGCATAGCCTTTTTTACCGCTTCTAAATTGGAAATATTAACAAATGAAACCTCGATGTTGAATTTTTTTAGATAATTTTCAAAAAAGGCAAAAGTGCCTCCGTAGGTAGTCATGCTGGATACGATATGATCTCCTGAATTACAAATTTGTAGAATTGTGCAAGTAATTGCAGCCATTCCAGAGGCGGTAATCCATGCGGCTTCCATATTTTCCATAGCTGCAAGGGCATCGGCTAAATACTTGTTGCTTGGGTTCCAGTGGCGAGAGTACAAATAACACCCCTCTGTTTCGCCGTGAAAAGTGTCGGTCATAGTTCGGGCTTCTAAAAAAGTGTAGGTGGCTGAATCGGTAACGGAGGGATTTACATCTCCAAATTCGCCGAATTGGCGCAAATCCTGAATGGCACTTGCCGGGTCAAATTTTTTCATAATGATATTATTTTTAATCAATTAATTTTTATTATAGATAAAGTGCAAAAATAAAAAAAAATGTAACAAATATTTTAAAATGTGTTAATCGGTTAATTTAGCACTCCATTAAGAAACATTAAAGCAAGACGACAATTATCACTTGTTACGGAGATAGTCTAAATGGTGTCTCTACCTCAATAATTTTCTTGGCAATAGGATGCTCAAAAACTATTCTTTGTGCTTGCAAAGAGATAGAAGCATCAGGGTTAGAACGTTTGGCGCCATATTTTAAGTCTCCCTTAATACAGGTTCCATTCGCAGCAAGTTGCGCACGGATCTGATGATGCCTGCCCGTAAATAACTCAACTTCCAATAAATGATAGTTTTCGGTAGGATGCAAATATTTGTAATGTAAGGCTGCCGATAAATACCCATCCTTAGGCTCATTAGAGACGACACTGCGATTTAATTTCTCATTTTTTCTGATAAATTGCTCTAATAATTGTTCTTCAAATTTAGGTTTTTGCTCCACTAATGCGTGATAAAACTTTCTAATTTTTCTTAGTTTAAACAGTTCATTCATGCGAAGCAACCCCTTTGAAGTTTTGGCGTAAATTACTACTCCGCTTACGGGGCGGTCAATGCGATGAACAATTCCAACAAACACATTGCCTTGTTTTTGATATTTATCTTTCAAATATGCTCTCACTTTTTCCGTAAGCGGCTCATCACCGGTTTTATCCTCCTGTACTATCTCTCCCGAAAGTTTGTGCACAATAATTAAATGGTTGTCTTCGTATAAAATACGTTCAGAAATGGGAAGCATATCTCTCATGTTTTCTATATCATTATTCCGTGTGGCAAATAAACACAAAATTATATGAAATATAGACAAACCTGAAAAAAAGATTTTAAAGGAGTCTGTCTGAAAGTTAATTATTTTAAAAATCTACGTAAAATTACGTAGATTTTTTTATGTAAAATAATGTTTCTTTGCGCCCAAATAATTTATAATTATTATGATAAATGTTATATTAGTGGACGACCACGAACTTTTTCGGCTGGGAGTGAAAACAGTGATAGAAAAACGTTACCCCGATATTAAAATAGTAGGCGAAGCTGCCACCGGTACAGAATTTTTCAGCCTCCTAAAAATTACAGAAGCAGATATAGTTCTGTTAGACATTATCCTGCCCGATACTACAGGCATTGAGATTGCCCGAAAACTGAAAAAAGAGTACCCTAACCTTAAAATTCTGGCTATTTCTGCTGAAAATAGTACAAATGTGATAGAAAAAATGCTTGCTATCGGGATACATGGATTTATTAGCAAAAGGATAGGAGGAACCGAAAACTTAGTGGAAGCAATAATTTCAATTATGAACGGATTCGAATATTTTGGAAAAGATATTTCCGAAATCATAAACCAAATCTATGTAAGAAAAAAAAATAATTTAGAAGTTCTTAATGAATTTACTAAACAAGAAAAAAAAATCATAGAATTATGTCATAAAGGACTACAAGCAAAAGAGATTGCCAAATACCTTGAAATTAGCCCTCGAACAGTGGAAACCCATAAAACAAATATTTTTTCAAAATTAAAAATTAACAACACCATGGAAATGATACAGTATGCGTTGAAAAATGGAATTATTAAAATTGATTAGTGATTAGTGATTAGTGATTAGTGATTAGTGATTAGTGTTTAGAAACATAAATAAATATAAATTATGAATAAAATTTTGGTATGGACAAAGGAACATAGAAGAATAAAATGGATTCTTCTGATCATACTCTTGAGTTTTTCGGTTGCGCCAATTATTGCCGGCGAAAATTCGGAAGTTAATGATAATAAAACACTCTATGAAATGGCGAAACAGGCCCATTTAGAATCTGATAATGATTTGGCGCTCAAATATCTCAATCAGGCTATTGAAACAACAGATGCCGAAAACTATAAAACTGTTGCCGACATCTACATTTTGAGAAGTACGATATACGGCAAACTAACTTTGTTTGAAAACGCTATGGAAGATGCAATCTATGCATTGAATATCTGCGAAAAACATCAGATTACAGATACGAAAGCGAAAGCATTGTTAAGTATTGCCAATATCCATTATTTGATGTATAATGATGATAAAGCAGAAGAATTTATACTCAAAGCCAAAACATTAGCAGAAAAAAACGGATATAACAATGAAATCATGCAGGCTTATGGAAAACTTGGTGAGTTATATAAAGCAACCGGACGCACGAAAGAGGCGCTCCCACTATTAATGAAAAGTTTGGAAATGGGAAAAAATCTGTCCGACACACTTCATATCATTACTTATCTAAGGGTTCTTGGCGATTACTATATTACTTTAAACCGCAGGATTTCTCCTAATACAGAACCCATTGTAGAAGAATATCAAATAAAGGCAAAAAAATATTTGGATGAAGCCATGAGTCTGGCTTTGAAAAAAAACGTACCCGCATATATAAATCAAATAAATATGTGTTTTATAAGATGGAGCCGTGTAGATGAAAATTTTACAAAAGCATTGGAATACGCACAAAAAGTAATTGAAAACTGTGCTACCAATGATTATTCGCTGCTTATACAAGTGTACGACCATTTAGTTACGATTTATGCAGTATTGGAAGATCCTGAAAATTCAGTAGAAAGCCATCGCATATTCTATAATATGATGCTCAAACAGAATGATGAAAAATTGCACCGCGCATTACAGGAGATGGAAGTAAAATACGATGTACAACAAAAAGAACTCGAAATTCTTCATCATCAATTGGAAATTAAGCGACACAAAACATTACGATATTTTTATGTAGGAGGATTGCTGGTAGCAGCTGTGCTAATCACATTGCTTTTCCTGGTTGTTCGGCTGAGTCGCAAACGCAACCGCGAACTTTCCGAAATAAACGCCACAAAAGATAAATTTTTCAGTATCATTTCTCACGACCTCAAAAACCCCACCATAGCGCAAAGAGATGCTATTTCAATGCTTATTGACTTTAAAAATGAATGGGATGAAGAGAGATTATCAAAATTTTATAATGAATTGCTAAAATCTGCTGACAGTCAGGTGGAATTGCTTTATAATCTACTCAATTGGACACATGTACACACCGGACGTATGCTTTACCAACCGGTAGAATTTAATCTTATAACTGCTTTACAGTATGATTTATCGTTGATAAAAAGCATGGCGAGCCGTAAAGAGATTCTTATAGAAACTCACATTCCTGAAACGGCAATGGTTATGGGCGATGACAGAATGATACTCACCGTAGTGCGCAATCTTTTGAACAATGCTGTGAAATTCACAGAGAAAGGAGGAATCGTAACATTGAATATTACTCCCTGTACGGATAGGGTACGCTCAATACCAACCTATACCATTTCTATTTCCGATACAGGAATTGGTATTGCCCCCGAACAGATGAAAAACCTTTTTAGTATTGACAAACGGTGTTCACAAACGGGTACTACAGGGGAACAGGGGAGCGGATTAGGGCTGATTGTGTGCAAAGAACTGTTAGAAAAACACGGAAGTCAACTTTATATAGATACCGAAGAACGAAAAGGAAGCAGATTTTGGTTTGAGATTTAAAACCGCTTTAAAACACTTTCAAATGAGTGTCGTTTATCACTACCGTATCGCCTACCTGTTTAATTACGGCAATCCCTTGCTCGATGCACGCCTGCTCTAATTCGGGATAGAATGCCATCGTTGCCAATCCCAGATAGATTTGATGATTGGAATATTCTTGAAAATTAACCCTGAAGGTTTGTGACTTCTTTAATATTTTTGGAATATCGTTTTCATGTGCTTTGTACTTTACTTCAATAATGCCAACCGATTTCCCATTAATTAACACAATATCGTATTCGTCTTTAAAATTCTTTTTAATTCCTTTTACATTTTGTTCAAGTTCGTCAAATTTTTCGCCAAAGAAGTTTCGTTGGTTTTGCTCAAAGGAGTTAAAAAAGTATTCTTCTGCAAACTCGCCGTGATTACGCGACCACGCGCCTACGCGATTTTCCATATTTTTCATTCTACGCTCGTATTCTTCACGATATTTTTCAAATTTAGCGTCGGATTCTTTCCTGCGCTGTTCTGCTTCTTTATTACGCTGTTCTGCTTCTTTGTTACGCTGTTCTGCTGCGGCAGCATTTTCTTTTAACATTCGCTCGTTCTCTGCTTGTAAACGTGCGGTTTCTTGTAAGGTAGCCCATACTTTTTCGGGGGTTGCATTGGGGAAAGGGGATGAGTTTTTGTTCATTGTGATTAGTGTTTAGTGATTAGTGATTTTATTAGCCGTAGGTTTTAACCTACGGTGATTAATGATATTGTTAGTTATCAATTGTTTAAGAAAATTTTCCGAATATTAAATGCTCTGCCCAAAATCGCGGCAAAAATACAAAAAGAAAAACCGATTGTCAAGGGAAAAATGATTTTTTTCAAAAATTAAAAAATGGGCGGCACACTCGCGCGTACCAACCCATTATTTAATTGAGAATTGAGAATTGATAACTTTCAATTTTCAATTCTCAACTTTCAACTTTCCATTCTATTCCATCACGCATCTCACGCTGGCGCCGGTAGTTTTGGGCATCTCTTTCAGTTCCATCGTGGTGCAGTTGTAGCGCAAGATTGCGCATATCGCCATATCTTCGCCGGATACTTCATTCATACTCCAAAATATTGTAGAACCGTGCAGGTTTTCGTAACGTGCAGTAATACTGTTGTAAATACCCGCCGCACGAGCGCTGAAAAGGGTAGTGTTGGTGTTGTCGTTGGGAAGTAGCCAGTAGTTTTGATCTTTCAAATCTTTAGCCTCGTAAATAAAGAGTGTTTCCCACTCTGTTACCGTTGGAAGTCGCCAGCCGGCAGGACAAGCGTGTACAATGGCACGACCCGTTCCGGCTTTTACCGCAGAATCCCAAGTGTATAACAATCCGAAAATATCAATGATTTGCGGAGTGGTGTAAGGTGCGTAAGTACTTTGATAAGGTTGCGCAAACGGAATAGAAGAGCCGTCTGCGTAAAGCGTACCTTTCAAGTTTTCTTTAAACCAGCATTGTCCTGCCAAATCTATTATTTTGTAGGTAATATCATTTACATCATCATAAAAAGTGGTAGGGCAAGTTCCCATTGTGGTCGTTGAGAATTTTGCTTCAGGGCTTGCAAGGGAAGCATAATGGGTAGATGTTTCTGCATAGCGTTGAATGAAAGTGTATTCTGTGGCGGGTGTTAATCCTGCAAAATCGGGGGAGGTTTGCCAGGTAGCGCCACCATCTATGCTGTACTCGCAGCCTGCAACGGCATCAAGAGAGATACTCGTGGCGGTGGCAGTTTCCATCGTAGGCTCATCCGGTGCATCCTGCGGCAATTTTCCATCTTCTTTATCCTCAATCTCAATAGTTTCTTCCGAAGATACCGAACCGTCGCAAAGAGAAGCGCTAACCACAACAGATATGGTTTCGCCAATATCTGCCAATACTAAAGTATAACTGTCGGAAGTGGCGCCAAGGATAGGATCTCCCGAACGATACCACTGATAAGAGATAGTACCCAAATCGGGAATAACAGGAACGGAGAACAAACCGAAAATATCTGCGGTTAAGGTTTCGTCAATTACGGGAGTTCCTGTAATGAGTACGGTGCCTGCCAATTCTGCAAGATAAACATCAATGTTAAAATAAGCCTCAAAATCCACACCCACAGCATAACCATCTACAATAGTGGCTAATAATTTTACGGTTCCGGGTCCGCCGGTGGTCGTTAAAATATTTCCTGCAACGGTTGCGCCCGTGCCTAAGTCATCATCTACAGTCCAAATGATAGTTTGGTTGCTGGCATCCATCGGATCAATCACAGCGGTAAGGGTTAATGGCAAAGTGGCTATGGCAGTGGTGGGAACGCCGGTAATTTCATCCACCGGAGTAAAGGTAGTGGAAGTGGTTGAGAATTGTGCCGTTGGACTTTCGGGTGATGCCTGATGGGTAGCCGTTTCTGCATAACGTTGAATGAAAGTGTATAAAGTGCTGGGATCTAAACCGGCGAATGTGGTTAAAGTTTGCCAAGCGCTCCATACTTCTAAAACATCGTCATAAATGGCGTACTCGCATCCGGGCAGATCGTAAAGGGTAATGCTCACGTCGGTATTGCTGTACATGGTGGGGGCTTCGGGGGTATCTTGCGGCGTTTTGCCCACTTCAATTATAAACTCATCGGTAAAATCAACGCCTTCGTCCGTACCGTCAATAATGGTGGCAAGTAACGTTACGATGCCTTGTGCGGTGGTGGTCAAAATGTCGTTGTCAAAACCGGTAAGAGTTGCACCGGTGCCGCCGTCATCCAAAATACTCCAAATCACAGTTTGGTTGGTAGCGTCAACGGGGTCAATGGTGTAGGTAAGATAGAGATCCACCGTTGCTTCTGCATCGGTAGGCACATCGGTAATGGCATCAACGGGAACAAACGGAGGAAGCGTAGAAAATTCAGCCGTTTCGCTGGCGTCGGATGCAAAGTAAGTATCGGTTTCTTCATACCGTTGTATAAAACTGTATTCCGTATTGGGATCTAATCCGGTGAATGTGGGTGAAGATTGCCAAGCNCTCCANACTTCTAAAACATCGTCATAAATGGCGTATTTACATCCGGNCATTTCAAACAGNGTAATAGAAGTGNAGGTAGCGGTAAAGAAAGCGGGTGCTGGGGGCNCGTCCTGTGTGGCTTTAATCACTACGGCTGTTTCTGTTGAAAGTACGCTGCCGCTGCAATTTTCTACAACAATTTCATAAGAGATTTTTGCGCCAATATCT